>JBFMDE010000036.1:0-16771 GCA_040754215.1 Chloroflexota bacterium | reverse complement strand
GATATGGCCGCCATGTACTCCGAAGGCTATCTCTACGTTGTGCTCCTTGAGGACATCGGCTATGTACATCGAGGGGTAGGGGTAGAGCTCTCGCATGCCCAGGGGTATTTCCTGCTTGTTTTCCATGTGTCCTCCTTATCGCACAATAGTTGATGGGGACTTCTCAATCAAACAGGGGGGAACGTTTCTCGCGGCTGGACCGAAGTCATGAGGAACATCTTGTGAATCAGGCAGTGTCACAAAACCCGGCCAATTATAAGGTGGAGCCAGTGGAGTGTCAAGGTAAGTTGAGGCACTGTAGTTCACCACGGGTAGTGACGATGATTTCCTTGAATGGGATACCCCTGCCGCTGGTACCTACCGCCTTCCTTGCCATGTGGGCCAGCCCTGAACAACAAGGCACCTCCATGTGCACGACGGTAATGCTGCTCGGACCTGAGCGTCGCAGGATTTCGCAGAGCTTCGCCTGGTGAGATTGGAAATCATCCAGTTTGGGACAGGCTACAAGGACGACATGCCCCTTCAGCAATGCTTCGTGAAACCCGGCGAAGGCGAATGGAACGCAGTCGGCAACCAGCAACAGGTCGGCCCCTTTGATAAAGGGCGCGCCGGGGGGAACAAGGGCAAGCTGGACCGGCCAGTGGCCGAGCATGGAACGCCGGTACGTCGCTTGTTCAGCTTTCGTCACCGTGCTCTCGGTTAGGTCAAACTGGGCCACGGTGGCCGAGGAACAGCCACAGGGGAGCGAGTCAGGAACGGCCTCTTCTTCGTGGAGATGTAGGCTCACTGCCTCCTCATCAAACTCCTCCGCCTCTCTTTCCTCTATAGACAGTGCGCCCTTCGGGCACTCGCCGAGGCATGCCCCAAGTCCATCGCAGAAACGCTCGCTGACCAACCTCAGCTTCCCTTCGACAATTTGAAGCGCACCCTCAGCACAGGCGATGACACAGGCACCACAGCCATCACACTTGTCCTCATCAATCTTAATGACCTTCCTCATCATTTTGGCCGTCATAGACACCTCCGGGCCGTCCTATCAGATTACGTCACAATGATAGAGCACGGCTCCACGCTCGACTACGACTTTGATCACACGATGGAGGCTACATTGCTACGCATCACCTTGAGCCGCTGGTCCGTATCTGCTATACTGCGTCCACCTGTCGGGGTGTGGCGCAGCGGCTAGCGCGCATGGTTTGGGACCATGAGGTCGGTGGTTCAAATCCACTCACCCCGACCAGCCAACCACCCCTCAGTTGCCAACTTCCCTCAGAGCACGCCTGCACAACCATAGGGCTTCATTACCACGACCCCCTAAGAGGCACTAGCTACAGGGACAAGGGTCGGTCGCTGGGCTAGCTGCAGGATACGCAGCCGCGTCACTTTACTTCCGAGTCGGACTGGTAGAGCCGGTCTTTCCAGCGTACGCCAGCGCGACTCAGTTGTCGCCATCCGGCGTACACGCCGTTAGCCACCAAGAGTGAGAAACCCACAGGGTGAAGCAGACTGGATGCGAGGGACTGGTGGAAACGCCGGTCCACCAACAGCCTGACGGCTAGGACTATGGCTACCTGTACAACAACGAGCCCCCTCCACTCGCTGGAAAAGTCGTTCATGAAGACATCCTTGGCCAGCCAGAGAAAAGGCGCAAGGAAGACTACGAACGCGGAGACGATCATAGCTAGCAGTCCTATGCGAGAGATAAGGGCCACCGAATATAGCCACTTGGTCCAGCCCTCCCACATAGCCCCAAAGGTCTTGTACATCGTGGTGAACACCACCGACGAGAGGTCCAGTGTCTCGTGCCGCCTGCCACTGCGTATCATCGCTATGCCAAGCGCCACGTCCTCTATGATCCGTGACCTGACCGCCTTGTGTCCGCCCATCCTCCAGTAGTCCTCAGTTCGGAACAGCATGAACTGACCTACCGCCACCGAGGGTCGCGGCAAGCGAGAACGCCAGGTCAACCAGAGCGGCAGCCAGGCGAAGAGCATGAAGTACATCATGGGTATCATCGTCCTCAGCGAGAGCGAAGGGGTCATCTGCCGTGGAAACCCTGATACCAGCGCGGCCTGGGATTCGATGGCTGCGGCGAGCACACTGCGCACCATCCACGGCACGTGTACGGTGTCCGCATCGAGAAAGAGCAACCATTCCCCCTTGGCCTCGCAGGCCAGTTGGTAGCACGCATGCGGCTTGCCTGCCCATCCGGCCGGGAGAGGCCTGCCGACGAGAAGTCTGACTCGCCTGTCCGCACGGCTGACCTCAAGCACGATTTCGCATGTCCGGTCTACAGAGCTATCGTCAAGCACGAGGACCTCTAGACCGCGATAGTCCTGGCGCAGCACCGAGTTGAGACAGGCCCTGATGTTCTCCTCCTCGTTCCTGGCTGGGATGAGGACTGACACCAGAGGCTGTGGCTGCGACACGATGGCATCGCGCTGTGGCTTGCGCAGGGACCTCAGGTTAAGGATCACATTGAGGATGATGGCGACAAGGACCAGGGTTACGATCTCTTGGTATAACATCTACTTCAGTCCAGTACCCGAGTCAGGTACCATACATGAGAGCAGGTCGCAGCCAGCTTACTGGAGCGCCACAAGGGTACCACAGCAGCCGCCTTGATTCAACATACTCGTGCGCGGTAGTCCACCCCAGACCGACATATGCTGCTCACTTTGACATGCACGACAGCGGATTCTAAAATGGAGCTGGTCATGGCGGGAGTAACTCAGTTTGGTAGAGTCCCTGCCTTCCAAGCAGGTTGTCGCGGGTTCGAGTCCCGTCTCCCGCTCCAGAGATACAAAAACTGCCGCCTTACCTCGCCCTGGCTTCCACCTCATATCCGTGCTTTCTCAATTCGGCAAGCACCACCGACGGCTCATCGGTGTCCAGGTGGAGGGTGAAAAGCCGTTGTCCGGTGTCAGGCCGCGTCATAGTGAACATAGTGATGACATCCAGGCCCAGTTTGTTCGTGATGTGGAGGATGTTCTCCAGGTCGGGGGCTCCACTGAAGTTAGACACGGATAACCTAACCCCGGGCAGCCCGATGCCCAAGATGGGGTTGAGCAGCTTGTAGAAGAAGTCATTGGTAGTAGCTATTCCAACCAGTCGGTCGTCCTTCACCACCAGCAGTGCCCCGACCCTTCTCGCCTGAGCCAGAGCCACCCCTTCTTCCACGGTGGCATCGGGGGAGGTGGTGACCAGGTTGGTCACCATGATGTCCTTGGCAGCAAGGGTACTCAATAATGAACTGAACTCACGCTCCAGGGCATTGCGCGTCACCAGGCCCACGAGCTCGCCATTTTCCACCACGGGCAAACGCCTCACCCTGCGGGTATCCATCAGTCCCCTCATGTCTGACAAGGGTGCAGTACTGGTCACAGTGACAAGGTCTGTGGTCATGACATCGCCTATTAACATCCACATCCTCCCTCCCGGGTCTCTGGCCACATTCTACATTAGAGGCTGGCTCCGTGGGAAGACTGCGACCTGCCACATCTTGACAAAGAGACATAAAAAATATACCATCTTCAAAGTGCATCCCCGCATTTGTATGGGCCAGGGCAACCGCGGTGTGACACACGCAGGTATATTTTGTATGCCTGAGGCGGACATGACATTCGGCCCCCATGCCGGTAGTTCCTGGAAACAAAAACCGCAGAAAGGACACTAGCATGAATAGAAGACTGGTCTACACCCTGGCAATCCTTTCCCTCCTGCTGCTGGTCTTCACCTCCTGTAAACCTGCAGCCACGCCGACACCGACAGTAACGCCGACAGCAACGCCTACACCGACACCTACAGTGCCACAAGTCCTGCGCGCCAACCTGGCTGGAGAACCTGCAACCATTGACCCCAACAGAGCTTCTTGGGCCGGGGAGCGTACACCCATCATGCAGGTCTTCGAGGGGCTCTTCGGCTTCAACCAGGACCTGTCCCTGAGGCCGATCGGCGCCGCGGAAATACCCACCGTAGCCAATGGCGGTATCTCTGCCGATGGCAAGGTGTACACCTTCAAGCTGAACCCGAAGGTCACCTGGAGCGACGGCAAGAAGGTCACGGCGAAGGACTACGAGTACAGCATCAAGCGCATGCTGAGCCCGGACCTGGCCGCGGAGTACGCCTCTTTCTACTTTGACATCGTGGGGGCTGAGGCATACAACGGTGCCGCGGATAAGGATGCGGCTACCAAGGCTCAGTTGCGGGATGCGCTGGGCGTCAAGGCCGTTGATGACCTCACCCTGCGGGTCACGCTCGCCCAAGCCCGTCCCACCTTTCTTTCTATCATAGCCCTGTGGCCGTCCTACCCGGTGCGCGAGGACATCATCACCAAGTATGGCGACAAGTGGACCGAGCCACCCAACTACATCGGCAACGGCCCCTTCCTGCTCACCGAGTGGGTGCACCAGGACCACATGACCTTCAAGGTCAACCCGAACTACTGGGGCACCAAGCCCAAGCTCACCGAGATCCAGTTGAAGATGGTCACGGACGTCAATGCAGAGCTTGCAGGCTACAAGAACAACGAGCTGGAGATCAGCAGAGTACCAACGGGTACGGAGAAGGCTACCCTGGCCGACCCGGTGCTGAGCAAGGAGATCGTGCGCTACAACGAGCTGGTGACCTTCGCCTTCCAGTTCAACGTGGCCAAGCCTCCATTCGACAACCTAAAACTGCGCCAGGCACTGGCCTGCGCCGTAGACCGGGTTTCGTTTGTGGACAAGGTCAGAGCGGGTGTGGGCACGCCCGCGCTGAGCTGGGTGCCACCGGGAATGCCTGGGCACGACCCCAACCTGGGCAAGGAATACGGGTTCAATGTGACCAAGGCCAAGCAACTTCTGGGTGAAGCCGGATATGCAGACGTGTCCAAGCTGCCGGAGCTCAAGTTCCAGTATGCAGACACCGCCGGCAACCGCCTCATGGCCCAATTCCTTCAGGGGCAACTGAAGGACAACCTGGGCATCAACCTCACCTTGGAGCCGATGGAGCCCAAGGCCTTCTCACAAGCGGTCAACGCGGAACAGCATACGTGGGCCTGGTTCGGCTGGGGCGCCGACTATCCTGACCCCGATAACTGGCTGCCCGAGCTGTTCGGCACCGACGCCGGTAACAACCACACGAACTACAGCAACCCGGCATTCGACGCTCTAGCCAGGCAGGCCAAGTCGGAGCTCGACAACACCAAGCGCCTCCAGATGTGGGCCGATGCCCAGGAGATGGTGATGGCTGACGCTCCGATCGTCACCATGTTCTACCGTGAGCGCTTCGTCCTGGTGAAACCCACCGTCAAGGGCCTCAAGACCACAGGCATGGATGGTCAGGTCTCTGGAGACATGTTCTTCACCGACGTCTACCTGGTAAAATAGGTACTGCACAGAAGGGAATAGCATCAGCGTGCGGGGGCCGAAGTCAGGCCCCTGCACGCTGATGCCTTCTACTCAACTTGCTGAAGTTCACAGTCCGCCGTGTCCTGTGGCTACTCCTCGTCCTCTTCGCCGTAGCCTTCATCACCTTCTCCCTGATGCACTTGGTCCCAGGCGGACCGTGGGACAGGGAGAAGGAACTTGCCCCGCAGATAGTGGAAAACCTCAACCGGAAGTACGGCCTCGATAAGCCGTTCTTCTTGCAGTTCGGCCACTACCTGTGGAGTGCTGCACGCGGCGACCTGGGAGTTTCCTACTCCTATCAGGACCGAGGGGTCACACAAATCCTTTTAGAAGGGTTACCCAAGACAGCCACCCTTGGCCTGGCCGCATTCCTTCTGGCAATTTTCATCGGCATACCGCTGGGCATGGCGGCGGCGCTCAGACAAAACACGCCGGTTGACTACGTATCCGTTTTCTTCTCCATGGTATTCGCCAGCATCCCTGGCTTTGTCCTGGGTATCCTGCTCATGATCCTGCTCTCCGTCGTACTGCACCTGTTGCCCACGGGCGGCTGGGGCAGCATCAAGCAGGTCATCATGCCTGCCTTTGCCCTCGCTGCCCTGCCGGCCGCATACATGGCCCGCATCACAAGGGCGGGAATGCTGGACGTAATGCGCCAGGACTACATCCGCACAGCCCGCTCCAAGGGGCTGGCTGAACGCATCGTACTGGTGCGTCACATCCTGCGTAATGCGCTGATACCGGTCATGACAGTCGCCGGGCCTCAACTGGCATACCTGATAACCGGCTCCTTTATCATCGAGAGCATCTTCTCCATCCCAGGCATCGGCCGTCTCTTCGTACAGGGCGTCTTCGCCCGCGACTATGGACTCATCATGGGGACCATCCTGTTCTACGCCGCTGCAGTGGCGGTGTTTAACCTGGTAGTGGACATCCTCTACGCCGTGGTGGACCCGCGCATACGTTATGATTGAGGCACGATAGCATGGCCGTAGCAGTGGAGGTCGCGCGACCGCACCACACGCTGTGGGGCGACGCCTTCATTCGCCTGAGGCGCAACCGTCTCGCGGTTGCGGGTACAGTCATTATCTTGGTCATAGCGCTCGGGGCCTTGCTGGTACCATTCATAAGCCCATACGATTTCGCCAAGCAGAACTACGATGCCATCTCCCTGGGGCCGAGCTGGGCGCATCCTCTGGGTACGGATGAGCTAGGCAGAGACGTGTTCGCACGATTGCTCTATGGCGCCCGCACCTCCCTTGCGGTCGGCATCTTCACCCAGGCGATCGTGCTGGTTATCGGCCTCCCCATCGGCGCTTTCTCCGCTTCCGTCGGGGGGAGAGTGGACAACCTCGTGATGCGCTTCGTGGACGTGATGTACGCCTTCCCCGACATCCTGCTCATCATCCTCCTGCGCGCCATTTTCGGTGGCAGCATCTTCATGATCTTCCTCGCCATCGGACTGGTGGCGTGGGTGGACGTATCACGGCTGGTGCGAGGCCAGATACTCTCGCTTAAACAGCGTGACTTCGTCACCGCCGCAAGGGCTATGGGCGCCACAGGGAGATATGTCACGCTGCGCCACCTGTTGCCCAACTCCATGGGCCCTATCATCGTCGCCGTCACCTTCGGCGTCCCCAGGGCCATATTCGCCGAGGCCGCCCTCAGCTACATCGGCATCGGAGTCAAACCTCCTACGCCGAGCTGGGGCACCATGATCTCGGATGGGTACAATCAGATCTTCGCCGCACCGCACCTGGTCGCCTTCCCGGCCCTGGCTATCGGAATCCTCATGCTGGCCTTCACCTTCTTGGGAGATGGCCTGCGGGATGCTCTCGACCCACGTTTGAGGCGTTGACCTTGACGACACTGCTTCAAGTCCACAACCTATCAACCTACTTCTACACGCAAGACGGCGTGGTCAAGGCAGTAGACGGCGTTTCCTATCACGTGGCGAAGGGCGAGACGATCGCGCTGGTCGGCGAAAGCGGCTGCGGCAAGACGGTGAGCGCCCTCTCCATAGTGCGCCTGATCCCGGACCCGCCGGGCAAAGTGGTATCTGGAACAGTGCAATTCAACGGCACCAACCTGCTCACCCTTTCCACAGAGGAAATACGCCGCGTGCGTGGCGCCAAGATATCCATGATATTCCAAGAGCCGATGACCTCTCTGAACCCGGTGCTCACCATAGGACGCCAGATATCAGAGGCCCTGGAACTCCACCGCAATATGGACAGGCGGGAGGCCCTCAGGGAGACCGTGCGCTTGCTGGAGCTCGTCGGCATACCGCACGCCGACCGGAGAACTAGAGATTATCCCCACCACTTCAGCGGTGGTATGCGGCAGCGTGTCATGATCGCCATGGCGATATCCTGCCGCCCACAGCTTATCATCGCCGATGAACCCACGACAGCAGTGGATGTCACCATCCAGGCCCAACTCCTGGAGCTGATCCGTAACATAACGAGGGACCTGGACACCTCCATTATCCTGATCACACACAACCTCGGCATAGTGGCCCGCTACGCCAACAGGGTATACGTGATGTACGCTGGCATGATCGTGGAGCACGGGCCATCCATGGACATCTATCACGACCCTAGACACCCATATACCCTGGGCCTCCTGGCCTCAGTACCCCGTCTCGACGAGCCGAGGAAAACGCGGCTGGTACCAATCGAGGGTCAGCCACCCGACCTTATCTATCCCCCCAAAGGCTGCCCCTTCCACCCCCGATGTTCCTATGTCACACCAAGTTGCATGGAGGGTTTCAAGGCAGAGCTAATGGAAGTGGCCCCCGGCCACTATTCGATGTGCTGGATAGCCAGAGAGCCAAAGCCATGGAAAAAGACATCCTCATAGAGGTCAAGAACCTCACCAAGCACTTCCCCATCACCTCGGGCCTGTTCATTCAGAAGCAGGTGGCCCAGGTGAAAGCTGTGGACGGCGTGACGTTTTCCATCCGTAGGGGCGAAACGCTAGGCCTGGTGGGCGAGAGCGGCTGTGGCAAGACCACAGTGGGCAAATGCATACTGCAACTCCACCGCGCTACATCCGGCGAGGTGTGGTTCGAAGGGCGAGACCTGTGTCGGCTCAGTGACAAGGAGCTTCGCTCTGTGCGACGCAAGCTGCAAATCATATTCCAGGACCCCTATGAGTCGCTTGACCCACGATTCACTGCTGCCGACATCATCGGAGAGGCAATGCGCATACATGACACCAACCACGGAGCTGCCTACCAGGAACGAATTGCGGAGCTCCTTCGAATTGTAGGCCTTGCTCCCTACATGGCTGAACGATACCCGCATGAGTTCAGCGGCGGTCAGCGCCAGCGCCTGGGAGTGGCCCGTGCCCTGGCCCTCGAACCGAGCTTCATCGTGTGCGACGAGCCGGTCTCAGCACTGGACGTCTCGATACAGGCACAGATGATAAACCTTCTGGAAGACCTTCAAGACAGGTTTAGCATAAGCTATCTCTTCATCGCCCATGACCTGTCCGTGGTGCGCCACATCAGCGACCGCGTGGCCGTCATGTACCTGGGCAAGGTCGCTGAGATATCGGCACGGGACGAGCTCTACCGGAACCCCCTCCACCCGTATACCCAGGCCCTTCTTTCGGCTGTCCCCATCCCCGACCCTGCGGTGGAGGCCAAACGAGCCCCGATCATACTCAAGGGAGAAGTGCCTAGCCCCATCAACCCCCCCTCAGGGTGCGTGTTTCACCCCAGGTGTCCCAGGGCATTTGAACCCTGCCCTACCGTCGTGCCAGCACTTGGTGATGCGGGCGATGGACACATGGTCTCCTGCCTGCTGCATCCCCCCTCCTGGCCTACCGGGAGGACACCGGCTTCTTCTGGTCTCAACGCCCAGGCATAGGGAGACACAAGCATTCAGTTCGATGTTGGTGAATTCTCATCATCGCCCGGGATACCTGTCAAGCCACGCCGGAATAGCCAGCCAATCACCGCTCCCCCTGTGGTACAATCTGGAGAACTCTGGTCTGAACATCATGGGCTACTACAAGGAACTGGGAAAACCAGGTATGCTCTCGCTATTCGTCACCTCCTTCATAGTGGGGCTTTCTGGCGCCCTGATGCCGGGACCTCTGCTGGCACTGACCATAAGCTCCGTGGCCAAATACGGCTTCTGGGCAGGCCCAGCCCTGGTGTTGGGCCATGCTGTGGCAGAGCTATCCGTCGTGGCGGCATTGGCCAAGGGCCTGGGCAAGTTGCTGGGCAAACCGCTGGCGGTCGGGGTCATTGGCCTTGTCGGCGGCGCCTTTCTCCTCTGGATGGGATATAGCCTCGTCACAAGCTTCGACCAACCATTGACGCTGGAGGCTCAGGGCCATGCAACCACAGGCTTTGGCCTCTCAACAGTCGCAGCCGGAATCATAGTGAGCGTAACTAACCCGTACTGGGTCCTATGGTGGGCTACAGTAGGCACGACCTATGTGGCATGGGCACTGCAGCGACGGCGGGCTATCGGACTCACGACGTTCTACATCGGGCACACGCTGTCAGACGTAGTCTGGTATGTAGCGGTCTCGCTGGCCATCGCTGGTGGAGCCAGGTTGCTGAAGCCAGAGGTCTATAAAGGCTTGCTGCTCGTTTGTGGTATCGCCCTCTTGGGCCTGGGTGCTTACTTCGTCTTCTCAGGGGCGAGGTCGCTTGTGCGGCGACATGCCGCGTGAACCGTGATGCGCCGGGGCTCACACGTTGTGGTCAATGATGAAGAGCACCTCGTCTTCCTTCTCGGCATGGGCTTCAATCTTGACGAGGATGGCCCGCAGAGACTCGGTAATCTCCCTCAAGCTGGCCTGCTTCTCCGGAATGTCTACCTCAGACCGCGATAGGTCTCGGACCTTGTCACGAAGTTCCCCCACCACAGAGAGCGCCTCCTTGTGCTCCGAGCGCAAGGAGGCTACCAGTTCCTCAGCCTTGTATCTGCGGGCCAGCTCGGGCATGTAACGCTCTTCCTTGGCAAAATGCTCCTTCAGACCGTGCTCGAAGGAAGTGAGCAAACGCTCTAGCTGCGAGAGCAACAGCAGTGGCCTCTCCGCTGCCCGCGATGCCCACTCCGCCACCGTATGAGCATGCCCAAGCTCATCAAGCTCGGTGGCGATGGTCGCGAGACGTCTGGTGTCCCGTGCTATCTGCTGATGTTCCCTGGCGAGGCCCTCGGCAGTGACAGCACCTTCTTCCATGTCTATTGCTCCCCGAATGGCAGCGTGGATTCCACGGCCGAGTGCAGCCAGGAGGGTTTCTTCTTCACCCGGCATCACCGTCCGCGGGTCGAGCAACATGCGGTCTTTCTCGATACGGCATACTATGGCCGTGGCACCAGACCGCAGCCGTCGTGCCAGCTCTGGCAGCATCCTCTTCTCCCTCCCTTTACTCGGCTCCCTGATGGCCAGCAACCAGGTAGGCAAGGTGCTCCCGGGCAAGCTGCCGCCGCCGATGAGCGACTCACCACGCTCTACCTCGACCACTGGCCCGATAGCAGCGGCCCATCGTCGTGCCCTCGCCTCAAGTTCACCAAGCGGGGCTGAGAGCATCTGCCACACCGGTATCTCACTTTCCGCCTCACCACGCAGGTAATGGAGCAGGGTAGCCACCAGGCCGGCAAGCCTGGTCTTGTCTATGCGCACCGCCCGGGCCAGTGGATGCCTCTTCAACTTGTCCACCAGCTCCTTCCGACCGACGATAAGCCCGGCCTGAGGACCCCCCAATAGCTTGTCTCCAGAAAAGAAGGTGAGCCCAGCGCCCGCGGAGACGCTGTCCTGTACCATGGGCTCGCGTGACAGGCCGAATCGGCTTGTATCCAGGAAACAGCCACTGCCCAGGTCATCGAGAACATGCAATCCGTGCTGTGCCCCCAGTGCCACCAGCTCAGCCAGTCCCACCCCTTCTGTGAAACCGACTATCTTGAAGTTGCTGGAGTGTACTCGCAGCAGGGCTGCAGTCTTCGGCGTGATGGCCTCGGCATAGTCGGCCGCCTCGGTGAAGTTGGTAGTGCCCACCTCGACCAACCGCGCTCCGCTGCGGCGCATGATGTCCGGTATACGGAACCCTCCTCCTATCTGCACGGCCTGACCGCGGGATACTATTACCTCCCTGCCCCTGGCCAGAGCACTCAGGCCGAGTAGCACGGCTGCCGCATTGTTGTTCACCACCAGGGCTGCCTCGGCACCGCTCAACCGGCAGAGAAGCGACTCGACATGCACCTGACGCGAACCGCGCTTGCCGGTGTCCAGTTCCAGCTCCAAATTCACATAGCCTCTCGATGCCGCTTCCATGGCCTCGATTGTCGCCTCGCTCATGGGCGCCCGTCCCAGATTGGTGTGGAGTACGACACCGGTGGCGTTTATCACAGACCTGAGAGTACGCCCGACAGCGCCAGCCCGCTGACGAACGGTCTCCGCTATCTGCTCGAAAGGAGGACAAGCAGCACCAGCCCTGATGTCCTGTCGTAGTTCGGCGAGCGTCTGTCGTGCGAGGTCAGCTAACGTCTCGCGGGACAGGGATGTCGCTGCCTCGCTCAGTCGAGGGTCTGCGAGCAGCCTATCTACACCGGGCAGGTTGCGCAATTCGTCCTTCAACCTACGCCTCCCGGAGCACATTTTAGCATAACCAGGATATGCGGACATCGATGCTCACCTCCGGCGGTAGTCCCCCGTGTTGACCCCTAATCACACCGACCTGTAGAATACGCCGGGGCTATAGGAGCCCTGTCAAAGAGCGCTCCTGCGGTGCCGGTGCTGGTGCCGCTGCCGAAGCCCACGCCCTACCGACAAAGGAGGGAGAAGATGATCGACCAGGCGGCAATACAGAGTGCGGTGTCCTCGATAATCAAGGCCATCGGTGAAGACCATGCCCGCGAGGGCTTGGTGGACACGCCGTCTCGCGTCGCTGAGATGTACGCTGAGCTCTTTGCCGGGATGGACATGGACCCTCGCGCCGAGCTGGCTGTGGGCTTCGAGGAAGGGCACCGCGAGATGGTGCTGCTCAGGGACATACCTTTCTACTCCATGTGTGAACACCACCTGCTGCCATTCTACGGCGTCGCCCACGTGGGCTACATACCCAACAAGAACGGCCGAGTGGTCGGTGCCAGCAAGATGGCACGCGTCGTCGAGGTATTTGCCAAGCGCCCCCAATTGCAGGAGCGCATGACTACCCAGATAGCCGACACTATCATGGAGGCCCTGCAGCCGGCCGGTGTAGCCGTCGTCATCCAGGCCGAGCATCTGTGCATGACCATGCGCGGCATCAAGAAACCCGGCTCAAATGTTGTCACCTCAGCCACCCGGGGCCTCTTCCGCACCAGGGCTGCGACACGTGCCGAGTTCCTCTCCTTGGTACACGGGAAGTAGGCCCACTCCAGCGCACGACGAGCGGGGCCTGATTTCACCTACCGTAGCTCAACCGCAGGATGAGGGGAGGTGGCAATCCCGCACGCGACATCTTGGCCTGGGTGAGCGCTATGTCGTACTCCACCCGACGGTGCACGATGACCGCCGCATCGGCATCAAAGATGACATAGCTGGCCCGCGGGTCGCCATCACGCGGCTGTCCCACACCACCGGGATTAACGATGAGCCGCCCTCCAACAAGGCTCATAGACTCGCCAAGAGGAAGGTGCTCGGCAACGCAGTATTCCCCTCCTTCGCCAGGACAGCGGAACAATACAGGCATATGGGTGTGGCCGACCGCGCACAACCGGGTATCGAAATAGTCGAGGTTTTCAGCGGCATCGCTAGGAGAAAAGAGATATTCCCATACCGGTTCACGTGGGCTCCCGTGGACCAGGGTTAAGTCATCCCGAACGAGCCTTGTTGGGAGTTGCCCCAGGTACTCCGCGTCTCCAGGGTCCAGATGGGCCGAGGTCCACGAGGCAGCCGCGGCGGCATGCGGGTTGAAGTCGCCCGTGTCTATCCTGCCGATAGCCGCCCAATCATGGTTCCCGGCGACGCATACGTGCTGGCGCTGCCTCAGGAGCTGGATGCATTCGTGGGGGTCAGGCCCATATCCCACCACATCGCCCAGACACAGTATCTCGTCACAACCACCCTGGGCCCCCATATCACCCAGTACCGCGACGAAAGCCTCCAGGTTGCCATGGATGTCAGCCAGTAGAGCGTAACGCATGCCCCTGCCGACTCAGCACGCTCATTAGTAGCGAGCCCATTACTTGTCGGACGCCGCGGTGCTTCAAGGCCCTGCGAAGGATGTCGCCATGCCAGTCAAAGGAAAACCCTGTCATGCTCAAGGCCATCGCGTCCAGGGAATGGGCCTTCACTACATCAAACAGGTTGTCTATGTCACGGTCGCTCAATCTCTCGAACAACAATCGCGAGAGATAACCCGTCTTCAACTCTCGTCCCAGTACCTGCCTCCACCTTCTGTCATACTCGGACAACCGTCTCTCGGAGAGGTCACCGCATCGAAGGGCGCCGTCGAGGACCTCGCTGGCTATGTCCCCACATAGCAGTCCGTAGTATATGCCGCCGCCGGTAGTCGGTTTGACCTGTCCAGCAGCGTCCCCCACCACAAGTATTCCCTTCCCATAGCTCCGTCTCGGAGGTCTCAGGGGAACCTTCCCATACTTGATGCCCACACTGAAGGAAGACACCTTGCCCTCAAGAGCTAGCTGGGAAAGGAATTTCCTCAAGTAGTGTCCGGGGCGTTCTCTCGTTATCAGGCCCGCCAGGCCCATTCCATCGGCAGTGGGCACAAGCCAGGAAAAGAAGCCGGGAGCCAGTCCCCGAGAGAAGCGTATCTCCACCTCGCTCACCGTCGTCTCCACCTCCGTCTGGGCAGCGACTGCGAAATCATCCACCGGCCCCAGACCCAGTCTGGAAATCCACCCAGGATTGAACCCGCAGGCCGCCACCAGAGACCTGGCCTTGAGTACGGAGCTTTTCCCTTCATAGAGAGAACGCACCTGAACATGGCCGTCCACAGTGGATATGTCCTCCACATGGCAGCCGAAGACGTACTCGGCTCCATGTCCCTCAGCCTCTCTCGCCAGGGACTGGTCGAGCGACAGCCGGTCCAGCACATATGCCTGTGGTGTCTCTTTCTCCAGGCGGATGCTCTTCCCTGTCGGCGAGTAGAATACCGCTGACCTCGCCTCCCGCAGCACCTTTACGCCGGTCTTGGATAGGCGACGAAAACACTCGCTCCCCACAATCCCCGTACAGCAGACCGCCTCTCCCGGTGCATCGTGCTCCTCAAGTACCTTGACCCGGTATCCACGCCGAGCGAGGTCCCCCGCGATGTGACTCCCGGCAGGGCCAGCTCCTACTACCAGAACATCATCCAGAGCCATACGTCCTACTCCAGGTCCTCGGGGCCAAGCAGCCTGAACTGCACCACATCCACCAGTCCCAGGTCTGTCAGCTTCAACTCCGGGACCACTGCCAGGGCGAGGAAGGATAGTGTCGCGAATGGGGCGGGAAGCCTCGTTCCCAGCCCTGCCGCTGCCTGTTCTACCTTCCGGAACTCTTCTACTGCTGCCTGCAAGCGCTTATCAGACAACAGCCCAGCGATGGGCAACGGCATACTGGCGATAACTGCCCCCCCCTCGCACACCACCAGCCCTCCTCGAAGCCTTTGCACCTCATTCACCGCAGTCAGAATGTCCTCATCCCGGCAGCCAACTGCAATCACGTTGTGTGAATCGTGGGCTACAGACGACGCCAGTGCCCCTCTCTTCAATCCGAAGCCTTTGACCAGCGCCACACCGATGTTACCCGTTGCTCGGTGCCTCTCCACCACTACCAGCTTCAACAGGTCCCTTTCGATATCAGGCAATACCACGCCGTCCCTGATATGCACCTTCTCCGTTTTCTTCCGTGTCACTATCTGGCCCGGGACCAGCTCGATGACAGGAAATTCAGGCTTCCCGGTACGCAGGGCCATGGTGTCTTCGGAAAAGGGCTTAATGCGGATGGTGCTGTCCAACCCCTTCGTCCTTAGCTTGGGCAAGTCAACGACCATCTCGCCCCGCCGAGCTACCAGACGCCCTTGGTAGAACACCATGTCCACCTTCATCGAGTCCAGGTCCGATATGGCGATGAGGTTGGCCGCATACCCCGGGGCCACCGCTCCGAGCCTGTGCAACCTGAAATACTCCGCCGTATTCAAGGTAGCCATCTGAATGGCCCGCACCGGGTCCAGTCCCCAGTTGATGGCATGGCGCACTACGGCATCAACATCCCCATCCTTCAACAGGTCAACGCAACTGCGGTCGTCTACCACGAAGAAGCAACGTTTGTAAGTCCCATCGTCCACCAGTGGCAACAGCTCAGCCAGGTTCTTCTCTGACGAGCCCTCCCGTATCATCACATACATGCCCTTGGACAGCTTTTCCTTTGCCTCATCGAGCTTGGTAGACTCATGGTCCGACCGTGGACCAGCGGCCATATACGCGTTCAGGCTCTCGCCCCTCAGCCCAGGGGCATGTCCGTCCACTACGTCATCCCGGAAAAGGCCGACCTTATCCAATACTCCACGGTCGGAATTGACCACGCCTGGATAGTTCATCACCTCGCCAAGTCCGACCACGTTCTTCCACCTTCGAGCTTTCCTCAGTTCCGCTGAGGTCAGGGTAGCCCCGGAGGTTTCCAGGTGGCTAGCAGGCACACAGGAAGGCAACATGAAGAAGAAGTCGCACGGCAGGCCCTGGCACCACTTTATCATCAAACGCATGCCCTCCAGGCCGCCCACGTTGGCTACCTCGTGCAGGTCTGTGACCACGCCCAGCACGCCGCGAGGCACCACTGCCCTGGCGTATTCAACCGGGTGGAGCATCGAGCTTTCGATATGAATGTGGCCATCAATCAGGCCTGGCGCCAGGTACATCCCTTCAAGGTCAATCACCTGGTGTGCATCACGGTAGTCACCCACGCCGGCGATGAGGCCGCCTGCTACGGCAATGTTGCCGCTCTCCACTCGTCCGTTGAGCGTGTTGACAACCCGCGCGTCGGTCAGCAACAGGTCTGCCGGGGCGCGTCCGGCCGCCACAGCTATAAGGTCAGCGAGATTCACCCCTTGTTCCTCTCCTCATCAAGGGCATAGATGCCGGGGAGATAGCGGAACTGCTCACTCCAGTCAATGCCATAGCCGACCACGAACCTGTCGGGAACGACGAAGCCCCGGTAATCTATCGTCACAGAGACCTGTCGCCGTGACACCTTGTCCAGCAGCGCACACACCTTGACCGAGGCTGGTTTCCGCCGGCGCAGGTATCGCAGGAAGTAGTCCAGGGTCACCCCTGTGTCCACTATATCCTCCACCACGATGACATCCCTGTCCTTCACCGGGGCACGCAGGCAGCGCACGACCTGTACCTTACCGGAAGTCAGCGTGCCGGACC
>JBFMDE010000035.1:0-16841 GCA_040754215.1 Chloroflexota bacterium | reverse complement strand
GCCTGCCTCGTAGGCCTTGCGCTTGAGTCCGGGCCATGCCCTGTCTGCCCCCGCCGCCTGGGAGTGGAGCACCTTCAGTATCTGCGTTATCTCCTCACCCGACTTATTGTCGAATTCTTTCACTCCATCGGTGCCATATTTCTTGGACACCATCTTTATGAGGTGAGCGTCCCCAGGTCCGCTGAGTACCCAGGTGTTGGATATGCAGCCGGGCTTTCTCAGGAACCACACGATACCCATTATGTCCTTGGTGGAGACATCCTGGACATCCCTCAGCACACCTGGCTTCCCCAGGATCATCAAGGTATACCATGAGCCTAGCGAGAATGGCCGGAAGAGGGGGGCCAGTACATGTCTTGCCACCCACCCCAGGGATTCGGGGTTAAGGGATACCCACGCCCTCAGAATGCCGGTATAGTGGAGGAACTTGACTAGGCCCGTGGTGAAGGGCGGAATGGTCACCCCCTCAATGGGCAGCTCTTTGCCCTTCCACACCGCCTTCCCCGGTACCTCGGTTTCCCAATGCGGGTCCCACTTCGGTTGCCTCTTGGCCATTACTGCTTACTCCCCCTTTCACAATCTGTTGCCATACGCGAAGCGGACAGCCTTAGTGCTTATCACACGGCAACTCCGGTTTCACTGTAATGACCCACCCCATGCCCACCGCGTCTCCGAAGCTGCAACACAAGGTAGCCCTTGCCTTCCTCATGCTGGGCCTGGCAACTCGGTAAGGTCGCTGTCGGGAGCCTCCCCGCGTGTCAATGGCTCTGGCTCGACTCCAATTCCTCCTCATCACACACATACCGACAGGCGGACTGGTATACCGGGCAGAGGTGACACTTCCCGTCAGAACGGGGGGCGACCACCCAGCACGGCCTGCTCCTCACCGTGGCCTTGGGACAGGACTCCCTCGCCGCGGCAGAACACCCCATCACATCCCAGCAGGGGACGAGCGACAGTATTCGACGCACACCAGCCACGTTCAGGCCCTTATCATGAAGCAGGTGGCGAATGGCGCGTGCCCACTTCAAGTCTTCTTCAGAGTAGAAACGCCAGAGCCCTCTTCGCGCCGGGATAAGCAGCCCTTCTTCCTCGTAGATGCGTAGAGTGCGCTGATGGACGCCCAGTATCTCGGCAGCGATGCTGATCGGATATACAGGCCGGCGACCTGGTAGCTCGAGAATCGTTTGTTCAGCCTCTACTGCAACGAGAGCCGTACACATACCTCAGCTTACCCCACCTTCTTTGCAGCACTATGGTACACCTGCTGCCAGCAAATTGTCAATAGGTGCTGGCAGATGTCTTGACAGTGTCCGTTGACAAGATGTCACTATTCGGGTAACATTATATCGGGCGCATGCCCATAATACTGGAGCGTTGAAGTCATGCCCAGACCTACCAAGTGTCGCAGAGTTGCCTTCATCCCGGAGGTGACCTACTTCAAGCCAGCGGCAATTCCCCTGAGGGCTCTCGAAGAGGTGCAACTCTCCGTAGAAGAGGCCGAGGCCATCCGGCTCAAAGACCTGGAAGGGCTGGAGCAGGAGGAGTGTGCCGAAAAGATGAGCGTCTCCCGCCCCACCTTTCAGCGGGTGTTGGGCCTGGCACGCCAGAAAGTGGCTGACGCCCTGCTCAACGGCAAAGCCATCCGCATCGAGGGAGGCAGCTTTGAGCTTGCAGTGCGCCGCTTCCGCTGCCTTGAGGGGCACGAGTGGGATGTACCTTTCGAGGTGCTGGTGGGCGGTCCTCCCCGGTCATGTCCCACGTGCAACACCTCCAGCATCCTGCCTCTCCAGCCGCTGGGGGTCAGCTCGGCCAGAATGGGTAGGGGCAGACATCGTGGTGGGAGACCGACTGGTAATGGTCAGAACCAGGTTGGAGTATGCAGGGTCCGATTCCCACGACCGGATTGAGCTAGAGGGAGCTTCTCAGACATCAACACGCAGGAAAAGGAGGCAATAGAGACATGGAAAGACGCAAGAGCATTGACCCCTCAGTAGTCGAGATGCTGGAGGTTGCCACTGGAAAGGGCATTTCCACTCCCTTTGACCGGAGTGAGGCCACCAAGCCCTGCCCCATCGGAGCCGACGGTGCCTGCTGCAAGCACTGCTTCATGGGTCCCTGCCGGCTAGTGGGCAAGACCACTGTGGGCCTCTGTGGGGCAACCATAGATACGGTAGCGGCAAGGAACCTGGCCAGAGCCATAGCAGCGGGCGCGGCAGCACATAGCGACCATGGCCGCAACATCGCCATGAGTCTGCTGGAGGCCGCGGAAGGCAGAGCGCCTGGCCTGGAGATAAAGGACGAGAAAAAGCTCAGGCAAGTGGCTGGCTACCTAGGAGTCAAAGCTGAGGGGCGGGGCAAAGAGGAGGTCGCCGCGGATGTAGCCAAGGTGGCACTGGGCGAGTTCGGCAAGCAGGAAGGCGAGCTTATCTACGTCAAGCGCGCCCCAGCCAGGAGGCAGGAAGTCTGGCGCAATCTTGGCATCGCCCCCCGTGGCGTCGACCGGGAAATCGTGGAGATGGTGCATCGCACCCACATGGGCGTTGACCAAGACGCTGAACACATACTGCTGCATGCCATGCGCTGCGCCCTGGCTGACGGCTGGGGCGGTTCCATGCTGGCCACCGACATCAGCGACGTCCTCTTCGGCACCCCCGTGCCCGTGGCCGCCACCTCCAGCATGGGCGTGCTCCGTACCGACGAGGTCAACCTCGTAATTCATGGACATGAGCCGACCCTGGCAGAGCTCATCGTAGCCGTTTCCTCGGACCCCGAGCTGCTGGAGTACGCCAGGTCAAAAGGCGCCAAGGGGGTAAACGTCGTCGGCATGTGCTGCTCAGGCAACGAGCTGCTGGTGAGGCATGGCGTGCCCATCGTGGGGAACTTCCTGCAGCAGGAGCTGGCCATTGCCACCGGCGCCGTCGACGTCATGGTGGTGGACTACCAGTGCATCATGCAGGGCATACAGGCTGCCGCCGAGCGCACCCACACCAGGGTCATCACCACCTCGCCCAAGGTCAAGATCACCGGGGCCACCCATGTGGAGTTCGACGAGCACAACGGGGTTGAGACTGCCAAGTCCATCGTCCGCATGGCTATTGACAACTACCCCAACCGCAAGGACGTCCACATTCCCAACTACACGGACCACATGGTGGTGGGGTTCTCCCATGAGTACATCGCCTACATGCAGGGCGGTATCTACCGTGAGTCATTCCGCCCGCTCAACGACGCCGTCATCGCAGGACGGGTCAGGGGTGCAGCAGGCGTCGTCGGCTGCAACAACGTTCAGACAACCCATGATGAGGCCCACATCAGCATCGTCAAGGAGCTCATCAGCAACGACGTTCTGGTGGTGACCACGGGCTGCAATGCACAGGCCTGTGCCAAGCACGGCCTGCTCACGCCAGAGGTCATGGACTACGCAGGCCCAGGCCTGAGGGAGGTCTGCATGGCTATCGGCATTCCACCTGTGCTCCACATGGGTTCGTGCGTGGACAACTCCCGCATCCTCACCGTCCTCTCTCAGATGGCCACTGAAGGCGGACTGGGCGAGGACATCAGCGACCTGCCTGTGGTGGGGATTGCGCCGGAGTGGATGTCGGAGAAAGCGCTCTCCATCGGGACGTACGTGGTTGCCTCCGGTGTATACACCCTGTTCGGGGTGAGGTCGCCCGTGCAGGCCAGCGCCAGAGTGACCGAGCTGCTGAGCAAGGGTTGGGAGCAGGCAGTCGGCGGCAAGCTCGAGTTCGAGCCTGACTGGAAGAAGATCGTGGAGAGGTCACTGGCCCACATAGATGCCAAGAGGAAGGCCCTCAAGATAGCCACCTACGACCCGGCCAGGTATGCCAGGAGCGCCACTTACCTGCCTGGCGACTACCTCTCGTACAAGGACTACGACAGGGGACTCTACAGCGTGAAAGATGCCAGCAAGTAGTGCCTCGGCGCCTGAAAAGCGACACGCCTGAGGAAGGAGGTGAGGTAGATGCCACTCGGAGACGGGACTGGACCTAGAGGTATGGGGCCGATGACCGGGAGAGGTGTTGGCTACTGTGCCGGCTTCGGCCGACCCGGTTTTGCCAGCCCGATACCAGGGAGGCAGTGGTCTGGCTTTGGCTGGAGAAGAGTATACGGGTCTCCCCATGCTTACCGACCGCCGGTTCCCTACTGGGGATACGGTTACCCATACTACGGTAGAGGCTACCCTGCCTACGGGTACCCGTATGTCTACCCCTGAGCCTCTCTGGAAACATGCAGTACAGCTGGCAGGAGCCCAGAAGGAAAGGAGGTGAAGGATATGCCCTACGGATACGGGTACGGCCTTGGATTCAGAGGGGCCTCTCCCCCCTGGCCTTACGTGGGCCGGGGTAGGGGAGGGTTGCCCCGGTGCTGGTATCCTGGTGCCTGGGGCGGGCCCTCCAACTGGGGACAGCCCGGCCCCTGGCCAGCGGCCTATGCTCCCGCAATGAGCCGGGAGCAGGAACTGAGCTTCCTCAAGGAGCAGGCCAAGGCCATCAAAGAGGACCTCGAGGACATCGAGGCCAGGGTCAGAGAGCTGGAGGGCGAGAAGAACTAGCCAGCAGCCATCGTCTGGCAAGGGTGGCTGGCCGCAAGCGCACCGGCCCCTGCCAGACGAAGAGGAGGATGAACCATGAAGGTCGCAGTATCAGCGACGGCGCCCAGCCTGACCGCCGAGGTGGACCCCCGCTTCGGCAGGTGCCAGTACTTTGTATTCGTTGACACACAGAGCATGGAGTTCGAGGCAGTGCAGAATACCAACCTCGCCGCTGCCGGTGGAGCCGGGATAGCCACAGCCCAGATGATAGCCGAGAAGGGGGTGAAGGTGGTGTTGACCGGCAACTGCGGCCCCAATGCCTACCAGACCCTGACCGCCGCCGGGGTCCAGGTGATAACCGGGGCCTCGGGCAAGGTGCGGGACGCCATCCAGGACTACAAGTCAGGTAAGCTGAAAGCCAACTCCCAGCCCAATGTTGCTGGGCACTTTGGCATGGGCAGGGGAAGAGGTCGCGGCAGGGGCATGGGGTAGGGATGAAAGGCTATCCGTATTGGAGGTGCGACTATGCCCAGAGGAGACGGGACCGGGCCTCCGCGCAGCGCGGCGCAGAGAGGAGGCAGGATGAGAGGGAACCGAGCCGGGGCTGGACCCAGCGGTAACTGTGTTTGCCCCGCCTGTGGCGAGAAGATGCCACACGCGCGGGGAACACCGTGCTACAGCATGACCTGTCCCAAGTGCGGTACCGGCATGACGAGAGAGTAGCGTGATTATCTCGGTCGCCAGCGGCAAAGGGGGCACTGGCAAGACACTGGTGGCTACCAGCCTCGCCCTTTCCCTCAGAGGTAGGACAAGGGTGCAGCTTCTCGACTGTGATGTGGAGGAACCGAATGACCACATCCTAATGAAGCCGAAATTTACCGGTAGCGAACCGGTCTTAATACCGGTTCCGAAGGTGGATGAATCCAGGTGTACCTACTGTGGTAAATGCGCTCAGGTCTGCGCCTACCACGCTATCGCTGTGCTTGGCGAACATGTATTGACCTTTCATCAGCTCTGTCACGGCTGCGGCGCCTGTAGCTACCTGTGCCCGGAAAAGGCAATCGCGGAGGAGCCAGGGGAAATCGGCGTCGTAGAGTGGGGGCACGCAAAGGGCGTGCAGTTCGTGCAAGGCAGGCTGAACGTGGGCGAGCCGATGGCCACACCCGTCATCAGGAAGGTGAAAGAGCGGGCCGCCTGTGACAGCATAGTCATCATTGACGTCTCACCTGGCACATCCTGCCCGGTAGTGGAGTCAATCAAGGGCAGCGACTTCTGCCTGCTGGTAACCGAGCCCACCCCATTTGGACTCAATGACCTCCTCCTGGCGGTGGAGACGGCCAGGGAGCTTGGGGTCCCCTGTGGCGTGGTCATCAACCGCGCCGGGGTTGGCGATGAGAAGGTAGAGGAGTACTGCCGAAAGGAGGGTATCCCCGTCTTGCTCACCATCCCTCTGGATACGGAGATCGCCCGCCTCTATTCCAGGGGGATAGCCCTGGTCGAGGGCATGCCACAGTGGAAGGAGAGCTTCCTCCGGCTCTTCGACGGGATCCGGGAGATAGTGGTTGAAGGAACTCGTAGTCTTAAGCGGTAAAGGTGGCACCGGGAAGACCAGCATCGTCGGCTCTTTCGCCGCGCTGGCAGGGAGCAAGGTGCTGGTTGACTGTGACGTGGATGCCGCGGACCTTCATCTCCTGCTCCAGCCGACGATCCGGGAGGAGCACGAGTTCTGGAGCGGGCAGAAGGCCTCCATAGATAAGAAGCTCTGTACTCGCTGCGAGATATGCGAGACGGTTTGCCACTTCGAGGCGATAAGAGACCTCAAGGTAAACCCACTCTCCTGTGAGGGATGCGGCTTCTGTTCTCGCGTCTGCCCCGAGCACTGCATCACCATGAGGGAAACGATGGCCGGGCGCTGGTTTGTCTCCGAGACGCGCTACGGCCCCCTGGTGCACGCCCGACTGGGCATTGCCCAGGAGAACTCCGGGAAGCTGGTGGCAACCGTCAGACAGCAGGCGAAACAGATAGCCGAACAACAGGGGGCTGCCTACATTATCAGCGACGGTCCACCGGGCATTGGCTGCCCGGTCATCTCGTCCTTGTCTGGAGCAAGCCTGGCGCTCCTGGTGACCGAGCCGACACTATCAGGGATGCACGACCTGGAGCGGGCCCTCGGGGTTTGCCACCACTTCAGCGTCCCAGCCCTGGTATGTATCAACAAGTTTGACATCAACACGGACAACACCCGCAAGATCGAGAGCTACTGTCTCAGCCAGGGGGTACAGGTTGGCGCCAGGATTCCCTTTGATAACATGGTGACCGAGGCAATGGTACGCGGTTTGCCAGTGGTGGAATATGCTCGGGACGGCGTGTCCCGCCAGATAGAAGCTTTGTGGTGGCGTGTCTCAGAATTGCTGACCGAATGAGGAGGAATGATGCCCATCTACGAGTTTAAATGCCAGAGGTGCGGAAATGTATCTGAGTTCCTACTGTCCGGCCCTTCGGATGGCAAAAAGCTAGCCTGCCCTGACTGCGGCAGCCAGAACCTGGAAAGGCTGATATCCGCCCCCAACCTGCTAAACAGCAGGGCCAACCCTCCGGGCACCACCTGCTGTGGCCGGGAAGAGCGCTGCGAGACGCCAGCCTGCCATACAGACGAAGGATGCCGCAGGCGTTGAGGAGGCGACGCCATGCAAGACCTGATCGAAGAGTTCATGGCTCAGAGAAGATTCGCTGTAGTTGGCGCTACCAGCAATCCTGAGAAATACGGCTGTCAGATATTCCAGAATCTGAAAACCCGCGGCTACGAGGTATATCCAGTAAACCCACGGCTCGATGAGCTAGAGGGAACCAGGTGTTATGCCAGCCTCGCGGACATCCCCGTGAAGGTTGATGTCGTGGACTTCGTCGTGCCACCGAAGGTGACCGAGGAAATCCTCAAGGAATGCAGGGGGTTGGGACTGAGTCGCATTTGGCTCCAACCCGGCTCGGAAAGCGAGGCGGCTGTAGCCTTTTGCCACGAGAATGGCCTGAAGGTGGTGCACGGTGTCTGCGTGATGTTGAACTGAAAGAGGAGGTAAGAACAATGAAGGTCGCAGCCATATCAGATGACGGAGTGAACATCAGTCAGCACTTCGGCAGGGCGCTCTACTACGTGGTGCTCACGGTGGAGGGGGGCAAGGTCGTGGCCAGGGAAAGGCGACCCAAGGCAGGCCACCACAGCTTTGCCGCCACGGAACAGCATTCGGCCCCAGGTGAGAAGCATGGCTACGATGCCGGGGCCCAGGCGAAACACCGCGGCATGGCGGAGACCATCGCCGACTGCCAGGTGCTCATCGCCGGGGGCATGGGCTGGGGCGCCTACGAAAGCCTGAAAAGCTACAACATCCAGCCCGTCGTTACCGACGTAGAGAGCATTGATGAAGCAGCTAGGCTTTATCTCGAGGGCAAGCTGCCTAATCTGATGGAACGCCTGCACTAGCACAGCGAGGGCGATGGGTGTGTGGCCCGGAACTTCCGGGAAGGAGCACCATGTCCACACAGGTCGTACTGATTACAGGGGGATAGTCCATGCCAACAGAGGAACAGGTAAGAGAAAGACTAGAACAGGTACTCGTCCCCGGGGCCATGCGTAGCCTGGTACAGCTCAATCTAGTTCGAAAAGTAGCTGTCTCCAACGGGAAGGCTGACATCGCACTGGCTTCCGCAGCCCTGCATCCGGAGGTGCAGGACTGGGTCAAGGCCAGGGTGCGCGACGTCACCAGGACGCTCCCGGGAGTGAAAGACACAGAGGTAAGCTTCGTTGAGGCCAAACCACAGGATGTGAACGACGTCCGGCAGGTCATCGCCGTCATGAGCGGCAAGGGCGGGGTAGGCAAGTCGCTGGTAGCAGGCCTCATTGGGTTTTCCCTGGCACGCCGCGGCCACAAGGTCGGCATCCTCGACGCCGACATCACCGGGCCCAGCATCCCCCGGATGTTCGGCCTGGCCGTCCGCCCCGCAGGGAGTGACACGGGCCTCATACCCGTGCTCTCGCGAGCGGGCATCGCCGTCATGTCCATCAACCTTCTTCTGGAGCATGAGGACCAGCCGGTTATCTGGCGTGGCCCTCTCATCGGCAGCGCCATAAAGCAGTTCTGGGGGGATGTCCTCTGGGGCAAGCTGGACTACCTTCTGGTTGACCTCCCTCCAGGTACGGCCGATGCCCCGCTCACGGTGATGCAATCACTGCCCGTATCGGGAGTGGTCATCGTCTTCAGCCCCCAGGAGCTGGCGGCGATGGTGGTGAAAAAGGCGGTGAACATGGTGCGACAAATGCAAGTCCCAATCCTGGGCGTGGTTGAGAACATGAGCTACCTCGCCCTGCCCAAGACAGGCAAGAAGATGGAGGTCTTCGGCAGAAGCAGAGCTGAGGAGATGGTGAAGGCAGTCAGAGCACCGTTGCTGGCGCGCATACCCATCGACCCGGAGCTGGCACGGCTCTGCGACGAGGGGAATATCGAGCGCTATGACTCAGAGACTCTGGACAGTCTGGCTGAGGCATTTCTTCAGGCTACGTCAGCCAGGGCAGAATCCGCGTCTCCCCCTTTGCCGGAAACACGGTAGTCGCTTAGCGCATTCCTCATCATAAGGAGGGGATAACAGGTAAGACCACTCAAACAGAAAGTGACGGCGAAGCCGTTGCCGAGGAGATAGACATGATTGAAGTTGCTGAAGCGCCCATTTCTCCTCAGCGAGTAATCGACAAAGCCAAAAGTGACAGCAGCGGCTGTGTGGTCACCTACATCGGTCTAATCCGCAACTACTCTGAGGGCAAGCCAGTGTCTTCGGTGGAGTACCAGGACTCCACAGGGAGTGCAGCAGATACGTTGCGTGAGATCGCCGGCGAGGCCAGGCGAAGATGGCAACTGGAAAACGTGGCCATCTCTCACCGGATAGGCAAGCTCGGCGTTGGAGAGGTCAACCTTGTTGTCGCTGTGGCCTCAGCCCACCGCGATGAAGGCTTCGCTGCCTGCCGGTATGTCATTGACCAGTTCAAGCGAAGGCTGCCGACCCAGAAGACAGAAACCTACCAGGACGGCAGCGTGCTCGTAGAGAAAGCGGGCCAGAAGGAATGAATGAGGCTTGGGATGGTCCCGAGGGAATCGCAAGGACAGAGTCAGGGAACACGTTCTCTGACACGGTAATCAACCACGCCACCAACCCCAGGAATGCAGGCAGCATCCCCGACGCGGACGCCTATGCCTTTTTACTGGGCCCGTGCGCCGACAAAATGGAAGTCTGGCTCAAGGTCAGGAACGGGAGGGTGGAAGACGCCAGCTTCTGGACTGACGGGTGTGGCGCTACCATCGCCTGCGGCAGCATGACCACCGAGCTCGTCAAGGGCAAGACACTGGGGGAAGTACTCGCCATAACCGCTGAGGCTATAGCGACAAACCTCGGCGGGCTTCCTGAGGACCACGTTCACTGCGCCGGGTTGGCCTCCAGCACTCTCAAGAAGGCAGTGGCCGAGTATCTCAACACGCGCAGAGAGCCCTGGAAGCGGAGCTATGGACGACATTGATAGAGAATACAGTCAAGGAGAGGGACAAATGGCAGAAAACCCGCGGCGGGAGACCGAGGAGATGGTAGCAAAGGGAGACCTGAAGGGGCTGTGGAGGACAAAGGCGAGTGAATTCCATGGGCACGCTTGTCACAAGGTTGCCTATGGAGTAAAGGCAGGGGCTCTGGCACTGAAGGAACTGGGTATCAAGCCGACGAGGGAGGACACTGAGGGCAAGGTAGTGGCCATAGTCGACAGTTCAGGGCCGTTCTTGAACGGCGTCCAGGTTGTAACCGGGCTCACTGTAGGGACATCGCACCTGGTCATCAGGGACATAGGTAAACTGGCCCTGACCCTGGTCAAGATGGATGGCTCGGCGGTGAGAGTGGCTTTACGCCCCGAATTCCTGGACGGCTTTGCTCAAAGGATTCCGGATCTGGCTGGCCTGATGGGAGGCAGATACGGGACTATACCAGTCCCCGAGGGTAGAAGAACACCCCTAACCGTAATGGAACTGATGGGCTACATCATGGAGAAGATGGGAGTGCAGACGGGAGAGGATCTGCAGAAGATAATGGAGGGGATGGCGGGAACCCTCAGAGAGGCGGTGATGAAGGAGCTGGATGTGCCAGACGAGCAGATGTTCAAGGTAGAAAGGAAGGAGGTTGACTTCTCCCAATACGCTCCCATCTGCCAGTGCACCTGTCCGGTGGTCGTATGCCAATCGTGCGGCGAGGTGGTTCTGGAGCCGTACGTCAGGACAAAAAACAGGATGCGCGTCTGCCCGGAGTGTGCTGTGGGAAGGTACAGCGTTCTGGCAAAGGGGCGAATAGCAGCTTCGAGCTCGAGGGTCTAGGTGAACAGGCTGCAGTCTAGGGTCTGCCGCGACTGCGACAAACTACTGAGGTGCGCTGGGTAGGAGCCGGTTATGGCCGTACTGCCGATACGCCAGCTCCCCGACCCTGTGCTGAGACAGAAGGCGAAAAGGGTCTCGGCCATCGACCGCTCCATTCAGCGGCTGATAGACGATATGATAGAGACCATGCAGCAGGCAAAGGGGGTTGGGCTGGCAGCACCCCAGGTAGGGGTATCACTGCGGGTGGCGGTGTTCCAGGTGCCCGGAGGGGAGCCGTTTGCCATCGTCAATCCTGAGATAGTCAAGCGCTCCGGGGAACAGCAGGTGGTGGAGGGGTGTCTTAGCGTGCCGGGCTATGCTGGCGAGATAAAGCGCTCCGCCTCGGTCACTGTGAAAGGGTTGGGCCGCGAGGGTAAGCCGGTGAGAATCAAGGCCACCGGGTTGCTGGCTGAGGCGCTGGAGCACGAGGTAGACCATCTCAATGGCGTGGTTTACACCGACCACGTGGAGAGCGAGGGCAAGCTGCACAGAGTCGAGGCCACAACACAAGGATAGAGAGGAGATACGCCATGGAAATACGGATAACCACGCTCAGCGAGAACACGGCAAACTATGGCTTCCTAGCCGAGTGGGGCCTCAGTATACTGGTCGAGGTGGACGGGGCGAGAATTCTGGTTGACACCGGGCTCAGCTTCTCGGCGGTGCACAATGCCCAGCTACTGGGAATAGACCTTACCACGATTGGCCGAGTAGTGGTCAGCCACGGGCATGCTGACCACACAGGGGGGCTGCGCGACCTGCTGAGGAGAAGGGGCAGTGTAGAGGTAGTCGCACATCCTGATATTTGGGCTGCAAAGTACGTGCGGCGTGACCAGCAGGAAGAGCGGTATGTTGGCATCCCCTTCTCACGGGAGGAGCTGGAGGGCCTGGGAGTTCGCTTCAATTTGGCTAGAGAGCCCGTCCACATCACTGACCATGTCATGACCACCGGGGAGATACCGATGACCTCGGGCTACGAGGCAGTCGACGAGAACCTCTTTGTCAAAGAAGGTGGCGTGCTCCGGCCGGACAGGCTCGCCGATGACCTCGCCCTAGTCATTGATACTGACTTCGGCCTGGTCGTGGTCCTCGGCTGTGCCCACCAGGGCATAGTCAATACCCTGCGCCAGGCTCAGGCTCTGACCGGCAAGGAGCTGGTGTATGCCGCCATCGGCGGCACCCACCTCTTTCGAGCTTCAGATGAACGCGTGGAGAGAACCATAGCCGACCTCAAGGAGATGGGCATTCAGAGGCTGGGCGTTTCCCACTGCACCGGCTTTCGTGCCTCGGCGAGGCTGGCCCAAGAGTTTAGCGATGTGTTCTTCATGAACAATGCGGGCAGCCGATTCACATTGCCGTAGTGATGTAGTGATATGGTCCACATAGAGCTCATCCCCGACCTTTCCCACTGCGTGGAGACAGTGGCCAGAAAAGAGTTCAGGGAGGCCACAAGGCAACTACTGGCATCGGGAGGGGAGGACGTGGAGCTACAGGAGAGGATAGAGCTCCTCAGGGCCTTCCTCAAGACAGCGGACTTCAAGAAGCTTCGCCGCGAGTCGGAGAAGCACCTGCTGGCGGGAAACAAGGTCAGGCTCGTGCTCTACACGAGAGAGGGAACACCAAAATACGAACTGCGGTTGACCTGAACCCCATTGGCATGGGTACCGCCTGGTTGTGCAATTATTGCTAATTGCAACCTCTTGCACATCACCCTCCGCAGTGGTATAATTGGCGAGGGGGGTTCTTTGCCCATGTGCTGCCAGTAGTTGCAATCGTTACTAGTCGCACAATATCCTGTTGGAGGACAATGGCTGCAAATGACACAGGGGGCCTGCACAGATGCCAAGGTAAACATCAGGGAGTACTGGCACAGGAGAAGCGATACCTATGACAAGCTGCCTGCTCCCCGACCGCAAGAGGAGAGGGTCGCCTACAAGAGGATTCTGGAGGGGGTGCTCAAGGGGGACAAGCTCAGCATCCTGGATGTGGGAACAGGGACCGGCTTTCTGGCATTGCTCCTGGCCGAGATGGGGCATGACGTGACCGGTTTGGACCTCACGGAGGGCATGCTGGAGAAGGCAAGGGACAAGGCAACGGAATCTGGACTCTCCATAAGATTCGAGCTTGGGGATGCTGAGGAACTACCATTCGAGGACGAGTTGTTCGATGCTGTGGTCTGCAATTATCTCCTCTGGACCCTGCCTCGCCCCTCGGAGGCGCTGAGGGAATGGATAAGAGTTACCAGGCGCGGAGGGCGAATCGTAGTGATAGATGGAAAGTGGCAGGACTCCTCGATAATCGGCCGCTTGAGAGGACTAAGCAGACAACTGGGGATCCTGATATATGCTAGGTCAAACCCTAGGCGTTTCGGCTACAGGAAAGGGATAAATGAGATACTGCCCTTCCCTGGCGGCGTGACTCCGGAAAAGGCAACCGACCTGTTCCGGCAGCTAGGATTGGGCAACATATCTGTGAGAACCCTAGATGAGGTCAGAGAGATTCGGAGGAGAGACATGCCGTTACTGTACAGACTGGCCTATTCCTACCCCACATTCCTGATCAAAGGAGACCGCCTCGAAGGTCAGGCATGTGACAGGAGGTCCATCTCTATGAATGGAGGGATATTCAATGCAAAGCAGAAAGGTTATGCTCCTCTCGACGATCCTGCTCTCGGTGCTGCTCATGGCGCTTGCGCCTGGTTGTACTACGAGAGGCGAGACACCGACACGGACTCAGACTGCGGTCACGGACCTGGCTGGCCGAAGGGTATCAGTAACCGTGCCCGTGGAGAGGGTAGTGTTGGCATCGGCCAGAGACCTGCACGAATTCGCCGCCTTGGAGGGTGAGGATTTCCTCAAGAAAATAGTCGGCTGGGGCCCCGACCTCAAGTCAGCGGACTACGATACTTACCTTAAGTACAAGGAGAGGTTCCCGCAAATAGACGATATCCCCGAGGTTGGCTATCACTACCAGGGCACCTTCAGCGTGGAAAGGGTCATCTTGCTGAAACCCGATGTGGTGATATTCCCCCTATGGCTGGTAGACCGCGAAGGTGTAGCCGATGACATCTCCAGACTGGAGCAGGTGGGGATTCCGTCAATCTTCACAGATTACTGGAAAAAGCCCTTCGAGAATCCGGTGATGAGCACCCTGCTGCTCGGCACCCTGCTGGGCAAGGAGAAGCGAGCCAAGGAAATCGCAGATTTCTACCAAGAGCGCGTCAACGAAGTGGAGTCGCGGCTCCAAAGGATAGATAAACCCAAGCCCAGGGTCTATGTGGAGATCGGATGGAAGGGACCCGCTGAATACGCCGATACTTACGGCAATACCGGCTGGGGAGCCGTGGTGGTGAAGTCCGGCGGGATGAACATCGCCGAGGCCGTCGTGGAGAGGATGGCGCCAATAAACCCGGAATACCTCCTGAAAGTAAACCCCGAGGTGATAATCATCAGCGGCTCACGCTGGCCGGAGACTCCCGATGCGATGGCGCTCGGCTACTACGCCAACCCTGAAGAGTCGAGGCAGCTTCTCGGAGCTTTTACTGAACGTCCCGGTTGGAACACACTGAATGCGGTGAGGAATGAGAGGGTCCATGGCATCTTCCACGGCTTCTGCTTCCGCATCTACAACTTCGCCGCGATACAGGCCTTTGCCAAGTGGTTCTACCCTGATGAATTCAAGGATATAGACCCGGAAGCAGACCTCAGGGAGTTCCACGACAAGTTCCTGCCGGTGGACTACAGTGGCGTGTGGATGATAAGCATCACAGAGTAGAAGAGGTGAGGGTTGGTCGCCAGGGCTGAGGAGCTCTACAGCCGAATAGCGAGCCGGAAGTACGTCCCGTTGTTTTCGTTGGCCAGTGCGCTCGTGCTCCTGTTTCTACTCGACATCTCGGTGGGGCCAGCCTGGCTATCTCCCGCGGAAATCATCTCTGCGATCGTTTCACCAAGTTCGGTTGATGCTGCCACCCAGGTCATCATGTGGAACCTCCGACTGCCCGTTGCCCTAATGGCAGTAGTGGTGGGTGCTTCCCTAGCTATCGCCGGTGCCCAGATGCAGACGATCCTAGACAACCCCCTGGCCAGCCCCTACACGCTTGGCATCTCTGCAGCCGCCGGGTTTGGCGCTGCACTGGCCCTGGTGCTCGGCGTAGGCATACTCCCTTACGGAGGCCAGTTCATTGTGCCCATCAACGCCTTCCTCTTCGCCATGCTCACCTGCCTCCTGATATATTCCATTGCCAAGAAGACAGGGTTGAGCTCGGAGGTCATGGTTCTCACCGGGATCGCGGTGCTATTCCTCTTCCACTCGGCACTGGCCCTACTGCAGTACCTCGCTTCTGACCAGCAATTACAGGCAGTGGTCTTCTGGCTATTCGGCAGCCTGCTGAAGACCACGTGGCCGAAACTGGGAATCGCCGGGGCAATTCTACTGGCGACGCTGCCTGTACTGGCTAAAGATGCCTGGAAGTTAACCGCTCTGAGGCTGGGTGATGAAAAGGCCAGGAGCCTGGGTATCAATGTGGAGGGGCTCCGGCTCAAGGTACTCATCTGGGTATCCGTCCTCTCGGGAGCCGCCGTGTGTTTTGTCGGCACCATAGGCTTCGTTGGGCTTGTCGGTCCCCACATAGCAAGAATACTTGTTGGCGAGGACCAGAGGTTCTTTCTACCAGCCTCAGCCCTCGCCGGAGCGCTCCTGCTCTCTGCCGCATCTGCGGTGAGCAAACTGGTCATCCCCGGAGCTATCCTGCCGATAGGGATCGTCACTTCCCTCATCGGTGTGCCGTTCTTCGTTTCTCTGATCCTCAGGAAGAAGAGGGCCTACTGGTGAGAGTGCAGGTTGAGGGCTTGGAGTTCGCCTACAATGGCTCCAGCCCAGTGCTCAAGGATATAGGCATGGAGGCATTACCGGGGGAGGTCACTGCCCTTCTCGGCCCCAATGCCTCTGGCAAGTCAACGCTCTTGAAGTGCATCGCTGGGATACTGAGACCGCGAGGGAATGTCCTGCTTGAGGGGAAAGAGCTGAGCAAGTTCAAGAAAGGGGAGACCACAGCCTGCGTGAGTTATCTTCCGCAGGAGAACTCATCTCGAGCTATCCTGACCGTATTCGAAGCTGTCCTTCTGGGGAGACTTGAATCTCTGTCGTGGAGGGTGAACCGGGAAGACCTTGACCTCTCGTTAAAGGCACTGGAGGACCTGAGGATAGAGGCACTAGCTCCAAGGTTCCTCAACGAGCTGAGCGGTGGACAGAAGCAGATGGTCTCTATAGCACAGGCACTGGTCAGGCAACCACGTGTCCTGCTGTTGGATGAGCCTGTTAGCGGCCTGGACCTCCAGCATGAGCTGGAGGCCCTCGACTTGATAAGGGAGATAACGATGCAGAGAGGGATCACGACAGTTATCGCGCTGCACGACCTTAACCTGGCGGCAAGATACGCGGACAAAGTGGTAGTCCTGAAGAATGGAACGGTCTATGCCTCGGGAAGGCCAGAAATGGTACTATCTCCTCGCGCGATAAGGGACGTTTACGGGGTGGATTGCACCGTGAGGAGTGAGGGTGGTACCTTGCAGATAATTCCGCTCCCTTCTATCAGGATCAAATCGCGTGACGCATCCCTGCGATGTATAATGCCGGACTGACACGGAGGTGAGAAATGGCACATGGGCACTATCATGCTGAGGACTTGAAGGCCGTTTACACGTCAATGTATGGCGCCCTGGCCGCCTACGCCAATGAGGTGGCCCGCAGGGTGGGCTGGGAGGAGGCGATGAGGATACTGGCCAAGCTCCACGCCGACATGGCCCCCGCGGTCAAGGAACAGCTACCCAAACTGGGCATCACCGGCAACGACG
>JBFMDE010000034.1:0-17286 GCA_040754215.1 Chloroflexota bacterium | reverse complement strand
GAAGGCCTACCAGCACCACGACGGAGAGCCCCGAGGCCAACAGGGCACCCGCTTTCAGCCGGCGCTGCCTGAGCCTGACGAAGGCGGCAGCCGCCACCCCCAGCGCCACGAAGCTCACCGCGATCCACGGGGCAAACCCGTAGACCGGGGAACCGTTATGATAGAGTAGCAACTCCCGCCAGCGCAGCGCCAGCACCCATGAGGCCAGCACCGGGACCGGCAGCATCATCAGGGAGCAGTACAGCCAGTCTGTCTTCAGGCTCTGCCTTCCAATACACAGCAGCAGCCAGAGGGCGAGGGGGAGGTAGCATAGTATGGCTACCCAGGACCAGGCCCGCGGCAGGTAGAGGAGCAGGGCGCCGGCCACTATCACCGGGACCAGGAGATAGCCCAGCCAGGGGAACAGCCAGCCGGGCTTCCCCCGCCACCAGCCATAGATGCTGAAACTGACCACAGCGCCCAGGAGGACAAGTACCCACAAGATGTCGTGCCACCAGTTAAGGGCGAAGAGCAAGGCGAAGAGCACATGGGGAGAGGCGGCCAACACCGTCTGCCACCAGCTACCCTGGCTGTGGGCCTCGTAGACCTGGCGTGCGATGAGCTGCGGCGAGCCCAGGCACAGCACCGCCTCCAGCCCGGCCTCTTCAGGGGATAGGCCGGCTGCCTCCATCTCCTCGGCCCTGTCCTGGAGGTGGTCAGAGAGCTCCTGGACGACCTCCGCCTCGACCTTCTGCTCCAGCCTCAAGCTGTACCTCAACGAGCCGAGGTAGCTGCGGAGCTTGCCTTCGCTGGTCTCGCCAGCCGCGCGGTCACTCACGAAAGACCTGCCTCACCCTTATTCATGAAGGTTCACGGGTACCACACGGTAGGTCCGTGAGCCACCGGGGAAAAAACGAGTTTTCTCAGGAGCAGCTAGGCCGTTGCTGGCTGTATGACGAGGTTCACTGCGTTGGAGAAACCGCGCCATTCCGACAACTTCTCCGCAAGGACCTTCAGGCCCTGCTCTGTGATGTGATAGTACCGTCGTTCCTGGCCGTTGGGTAGACTCTCCCATCTCCCACGGACCAACCCCATCCTCTCCAGACGGTGTAGCGCCGGATAGAGCGTCCCTTCACGGAAGCAGAAGTAGCCCTTGCTCCTCCTCTCCAGCTCCTTGATGATGCGATAGCCGTACATCGGCTCCTCGCTGATCAGGTAGAGCAAAAGGGAGTCTGTGTTCCCCTTAAGCAACTCGCGTCCGTATAACATTTCCGTCCCTTCCCATATACCGCGCACTGCTGAGCCCAGCATAGCAAGAAGGCCTACACCTGTCAACGGGGTTCCAGCGGAGGGCATTCAGTAACACAAAGCCGGGGCCTTCTACGACGGGATGGATGGGCCGAAGAACGGCCTCAATGCCTGTGCCACCGCCTCAGGCGCCACCTCGATGTCCGCCTCATGGTGCAGACGCTCCAACGGGCCGGTGTCATTCCGGTAGTACGCCCGGAGCACGGGGCGCGAGATGACCCTGGCGTGCAGGCTGTAGTAGGGCAACTCTACTCCCAACGGTCCCGAGAAGGTGCTCAGGTTGAAGGAGTCCACCCCCATCCCGGCATATCCCCGCAACACCCGGGCAAGGGCGTCGGCGAAGTCTCCTACCTGTTCCTCTTCCAGGCCGTCAAGACTGGAGCCCTTCTTGAAGATGAGCTGTACCTCGCGGTTGCCCTGCGGGGCATAGCTGGCAACAGCCCAGAGGGAGCGGTTCTCCCCGATATACCTCTCGCCCCTGTGCCGTTCCTCAATGGCAAGGTCCTGCCAGAAACTGCGGCCGTGGCGGCGGTGATAGGCCCTGCTGGCGGCGAGCAGCCTCCGCTGGTATGGGGTTGGCCTGCGGTCAACGATGGCCTGGGTATGAGGATGGACGATGCTAGCGGCGGAGGGCGGCAGGTGGTTCCAGATGTAGATGGGGTACCTGGCCCGCCGGTCCCGCCGGTGCACCACCTCGACGTACTGCAGGACACAGGATAGGTTATCGGCCACGCTCCGGGGCTGGAAGCCGCCTATCCCCACGAAGTGCTGTTTGGTCAGCGTGGCCACGGCGTGGTGCTCGGCGAAGGGGAACATGTTGGGGAAGAGCAGGCACTCCCCTTTGCTGAGACGGCCATCCGGCAGGATGTCTTCAGAGAAGAGCGGGACCCGGGCCTGAATGTTCTCCGGGCAGAAGGGGCAACCCTCGACCTTGGGCAACGACTCGTCCAGCTTCGCGGCCCCATGTCCCTGCCTGGGCCTCCGTGCCCGCCTAGCGTTGATGCGGCAGGGGGGGTGCCGGTCAGGGGGTCCCTACGGTACTCTACGAACTGCTCCTCAGGCCGGAAGTCAGGCGGCGCGCGCAGTACCACCCGCCACCTCGCGCTATGAAATTCGATGGCATTCACCTCCGTATGGCCCGCATAAGCCTGAAACCCATCGGGAGGAAGATGGCCAGGACGCGACCGATGGCACGCCTGAGAAGGCCAGGCCTCGGCGTGTTGCTGGCGGAGGCGAATGCATCGGCCCCGACCTCCGAGCGTATGCCCTGGGTCATCAACTCCACCTTGCCGTCCAGCGGAATCCCGGTGGCGTCCGCTATCCTGTCCACCATGGCGAACGTCGCCACAACCGCCGCCGCGTCAACCAGCGCCTCAGCCCCAAGCTCCTGTAGCAGCCTCTCCCGGGCATGACTCAGGGCCACATCATCACCTCCGAGCACGGCATCGGCATAGGCGACCAGGGTTGAGCCATGGGGGACGCCGCTCTCGCCTGCCTCGTCGCGGGCAATGGCAGTCAGGTCGTACTCGTTTCCCGATATCTGGCCGCTCACACGGAGCAGGAAGGCGTGCACCGTCGTTCAGTAGAAGCACCGGTTGAGGGCCGAGACCCGCCCTGCGAGCAGATCCATCTGGGCGCGACTTATCGCCCTCTGTGGGTCAAACCAGAAGTCCGAGACCCGACCCGCCGGGATGTACTGTGCCGCGAGCAGGTCGAGGACGCTCCTGGTCTCATCGGGGACCAGGCTGAGCGCTCGGCCTACGTTGGGCACTCCACCCAAAGGATAGAGGCCCGCCTCCGGCCCCTTTGCGTTGGCCGGAGAGACCATCGGAACCCAGGCCCTCTCGGGCCTGGCACCCTCGGGCCTGTGCCGGGACGGCTCACCCAGTGCCGGGGCCGGCAACGAGTGATAGGCTACCCCGAGCCCATGGCAGAAGGTGTCCACGTTGACCGTCTGGGTTACGACGCCGACGACCTCCACATAGGCGGCTTCGGTGACTCCCTTCGCCAGAACCTCGTTGAACCAATCTTTACTCAACCGGCCGGGCTCGTTCGTGAGCCTGTGGACGATGTCCACGATGGGTTCGGGTAAGCCCCCAAGGCCATCATGTCTCCCTCTCATCTTGGACGAGGAGGCCGAGGTCGCTCTCTCTCTGCACAACCGGCAGTCTCTAGCGTGGCGTGTCTCGGCGGCCATCGCCCGGCGCTGCTCACCTGTCCACCACGTGCCGGGCCTGGAGATGTGTTCCCATACGCGGCGGTGAGCCGCGACTAGGTCCTCACGTACTCTGACCGGGGCAAAGTCATAGGACGGCTCGGCCATCATACCTCCACCTTCCCCGGGCACCGGTCTGCCCGACCACATCGGACCTTGAGCACATAGCCGGAGTGACCACTGAACGAAAACTCTCTTGAGCCCATGAAAGTCACAACCCACTGTACCACAGCATGGCCACAGCGTCTACGTTTCATGGGGCGGCGGGGCCGGCTGGCATGGTGGAGGCGCGGCGGAGCGAGAAGGCACCCAGGGCCCCCAGCAGGGCTACCGCTGCGGCAAGCAGGAATGCGGGGCGGAAGGAATCGGCGGCATCTGCCACGGCACCAGCGAGGCTGGGTGCCACGGCCTGCCCGATGCCGAAGAAAAGCGTGATAAAGCCCAGCGCCGCCGGGGCCAGCCTCGGGCCAAGCACATCACCGCAGGCGGCAGCCATGATTGCCGGTATGCTCCACGCCGAGAGGCCGAAGAGGACAGCTGAAAGCGTGAAGCCGGGCGGTGCCGGCCACAGGGCAAACAGGCTGAAGGCCACGGCATGGGTGAGGTACACGCCTATCAGTGCCCATCTGCGGCCGACCTTGTCCGAGACCGCGCCCCAGAGCAACCCGCAGAGCAGGCTGAACCAGCCCATCACCATGAACAGCCGGCCGGCCTCCTCCGGCGTGTATCCCCCTTCAGACACCAGGCCCTTGACGAAGAAGGTCATGTAGATGATGTAGGAGAAGCCGAAGGCCACATACACCAGCCCCAGATGCCACACCGCGGGCGAGCGGTAGACGCGCCCCCAGGGGAGAGGGCCCGTCTCCTCCTGAGGCGATGGCACCTGGGCACCCCGCCCCCAAGGCTTCAGCCCCAGGTCGGAGGGCTGGTTACGCAAGAGCAGCCACCCCACAGCGGCCAGCAGCAACGCCACGCCGCCGAAGATGAGCCAGCAGACGCGCCAGCCTGCATCGCCGTAGAGAGCCAGGACGCGGGGGACGAGCGGGCCAACGAAGATGAGGCCCAAGGAGGAGCCGGACACAGCGATGCCCGCCGCCAGGCCACGCCTCCGGCTGGCGAACCATGCCGCGAGGAGCCCCATCACCGGGATGTTGCTCGCACCGCTGCCAATGCCGGTCAGGGCACGCAGGGCTGCCACTGAGAGGAAGCTGCTGGCCAGGCCGGTGAGTACCATCCCCGCCCCCGCTACCAGCAACCCCGCTGCGATGACCGCCCGTGGCCCGTAGCGGGCGGCCAGCGCTCCTCCGGTTATTGAAAGCACCAGATAGCCCGCCAGGTTCGCAGTGGCCAGCACGCCCGCCGAGGTGTTCTCCATGTCCAGCCCCACCTGCATCGCGGGCAGCACCACCGTATAGCCGAAACGCGCCAGCCCCAGCGAGGCGAACACCACCAGCGTCGCCGTGCCGAGCACCACCCACCCGTAGTGAAGGCGCCGAAGGGGCAGTCTCACGTGTAGCTCCAGTGTCCGCTGTCTACGTGTGCAGCTCCACTATGTCGCCGTCCTGGAGGACATACCGGCGATTGACGCGCTGGCCGTCGAACTTGCCCGAGCCCCACACCTGGGCATACTTCAGGTTGCGTCGCAGCTCCTTGTGGACCTCGCCGGCCAGCTCCTCGACGGTGCTCCCGGCCTTGATGACGAAGGGGCGGTCCGTATCGGGCTGCCGCCCCGGCGGCTTGCTGTACACCCGGATGACCTCCAACGCCAGGAACACCTCGCGCCTGAGCTCGTCGAGCCCCGTGCCCTGTAAGGACGATACGGAGACCAGCGGGAAGCGCCCGCCAAGCCAGGAGGCGAGCCTCGCATGGCGCTCCGCCACCATCTCCAGGTCGTTCTTGTTGGCCACGACGAGGGCCTTCTTCCCCACCTCGGGCTCTTCGGGCGGGGCGTCGCCCTTTCCCAGCAGCCTCACCCTCATCCCGGTCAGTTCGCCCCGGATAGTCTCCACCTGGCTTACCGGCTCAAGCCCCAGGTCAACCACCAGCAACAGCAAATCGGCCCCGCGCACGATGTTGCGCACCCAGGGGCGGGCCTCGGGGTAGTTGATGGCGGGTACATCCACTATCTGCACCTGGACGTTCTGGTACAGCATCATGCCGGGGAGGGGCAACTGGGTGGTGAAGGGATAGTCGGCCACCTTCGGCGAGGCCTCGGTGAGGCTGGCCAGGAGCTGTGACTTTCCCGAGTTGGGCAGTCCCACCAGCACCGCCTGCCCCGCCCCCTCTCTCCTCACGTAGTAGAGCCTGGTCCTGGCTGCCCCTCCAGGCCCGCGCTGTTCCTCCTCCCGCAGCTTCGCGATCCTGGCGCGGAGGTCAGCGCGGAGGTGGTCGGTGCCCTTGTGCTTGGGCATCACCGCCAGCATGTTCTCCAGGCCCTCGATGCGCTCGGCTATTGTCTTGGCCTGCTTATACGCCCTCTCTGCTTCGAAGTACTGGGGCGTCAGGTTGGCCGGCACGGATACCTCCTCTGTCCTGTGCTCCTGCGCTATTCTATATCCAGCCCCACGGCCGAGACAAGGTGTGGGGAAGAGAGAACTCTGAGCGGCCTCAGAGGAGCGCAGTGGCACCACTGCCCTTCCCCTTGTGCCGTGCGAAGGCAGGCCATATACTACCGGATGAGGGGGTATGCCCATGGACTCCGAAGTAGCCAGCATACTTCAGGAGATAGCCGCCGACCGCAGCCACGGCGCCTCCTGGCTCTCCAGAAGGGCGCTGGAAGCCCTGCGCCTGGCAGCGGAGCGGGCTGAGGCGGACAGCCCGCGGACGCTGCTCACGGCCCTGGTGATGGTCGCAGGCCGACTGTCCGAGGCCCGGTCCAGCATGCCAGGCATCGCCAACTACTCCCGGCGTTTCCTCTCCCATGTGAGGGAGGCGCGCAGGACAACTGGCGACGTGGAAGGCCTGAGGGCCTGTGCCATCGGCCGTGCACAGGAGCTGGCCCGGGCCGCCGAAAAGGCCCTGACGGACCTGGTGCAACTCGCCTCGACCATCATCCGCTACGGGGACTGGGTACTCACCTGCAGCTACAGCTCGACGGTCTGCCAGGCGCTCCTCGCAGCACACGAGCGGGGCAAGCGCTTCGCCGTGGTCGCCGTAGAGTCGAAACACGGCGGCCGCGCCTACGGAGAGGCAGTGGCCCAGGCACTGCAGCATCGCGACATCGTGGTTGAGCTCGTGGCCGACCGCCAGGTCGCGGAGCGCATGTCCCGGGTGGCCAGGGTCCTGGTGGGCACAGACGCCATCCTGCGGGACGGCTCGTTGGTCAACGGCGTGCCCACACTGGAAGTGGCCCTGGCAGCGGAGAGGTACGATGTCCCGCTCTACTCCCTTTGTGAGACCTCGAAGTTCCACCTCCACGGCGAGTTCAAGGTCGAGGAAGGCTTCCAGCGTGTGCCGCCCCATCTGGTCACGTGCACAGTCACCGAGGAAGGGGTTATGGATCCCAAGGGGGCGGCCGCCCATATCAGGGGACTGCTGCGGGCCGAAGGGACAACGCCGGGCAGTACCTAGCGACAGGCCGCCATCAGCCTGCGGAACTCGTCGAGGAGCTTGGGGTTGGGGCTGCCGTCCTCCCGCCTGGCCACCAGTTCTTCCCGGGGCGGCTCCGCGTACCATCGTCTCAGGACCTGGGCGCTGGTCTCGGGCAGGGCCTCGATGACGTTGGTGTCGAAGCCTATCTCCGCCCCGGCGCGGTCCATGGGCAGGCGCGGCTTGCGGGGGTAAATGTGCATGTGCCAGCGGTAGTACTTCCTCGCCTCCTCCATCTCGCGGAAGGGCGCCATGTGCACCGCGATGTTGAGGTCGGTGATGCCCCGGTAGAAGAACAGTGCCGGGAATATCCCCAGCACCGGCCTCATGATAGCCATGCGGTCGCCATTGTGGGTCTGGAGTATGTGCGACAGGGGCTCGTGAGGATATACGATGACCTCGTTGCTGCAGGTCGGGGCGAAGGCGGCGGCGATGAACACCTGGCCGTCGTAGACCACCCGCCTCCCATCCTGCCGCTCCTCCTCGGTGAGGAGGTCGAAGGGGTTCCTGCCGTACCTCTCCGCCAGCTCACGGCAGTGGCGTAACTCCTGCTCCTGTTTGGGGTCGGAGACGAAGGTGATGCTCCGCCGCTGCGAGTGCGGGTGCTGCTGGGAGGCGCCGGCAAAGGTGCCCCAGTTGGTGAAGTCCATGAAGGAAATGACCTCGGGGTCACGGGAGCAGACCAGGGCCAGGTCGTAGGACGACTCTATCATCCGCTCCATGTCGTCGAAGTACAGGTCGGAGAGGAACAGCTTGTGTTCCCCGAAGGGTGGATAGATGGTGATCCAGTCGTGTTTCTCCCAGGGGTACCTGTTGGGTACCGAGATGGCACCGCTGCAGTGCTCGATGCGCTCCTTCGGGGTGTACTCGGCATAGCGGCAGAACTGGCAGTGCTCTATGGGGTGGATGTCCAGGTTGGCCACGATGCCGAAGCCCCTCTTGGCGCGCTCCTCCGATATCTTGGCCACGCCCCCGGACAGCGGGTCCACCCTGGTGAGATAGGATACCTCTATCCTCTCCCCATTGGTGCTGAACGCCACCGTCTTCCCAGCGTACTCTTTCAGCAGCATCGGCTCACTTCCAGCCGACCCACTACCCACGTACACGAGAAGGTCAACAGACCCTCGACACTTTCTGTCCACAACATATTGTAATCGCCCTGCACGGGACAACAACCTGTTGTCGCTGAACTTGCGATATTCTAGCACCCCTGGTCAAGCCCTGCAAGGAGGGTGGTGCCTATCTCAGCAGGGCCATGTAGCTGCCGGGGGGCACATCCAGGGAGCGGGCCACCGGCGGGCACTTGGCTACCAGCAGGTGGAACACCTTGCCCGAAGGGGGCAGCTCGGAGAGCGTCTCCCAGTTCCCCATCCCCTTGGCCAGGATGAAGTCGGCGGAGTGGAACTCCTCGCGGAAGCCCGACGAGGCGAGTGATAGGTCTGTGCCAGCGGTGTCTGTGGAGGGGACTATCCGGGCACCCATCGCATCGTGCAGTCCGCAGAGCAGCAGGTCCTCCATCGTGAGGTCGTTCTGCACCGGCGACCTCTTGACCACGTAGCTCACCCGCATCACCTGGGCCAGCTCCCCGACAAGCGGCTGGTCGAAGAAGCACTCTGCGGCATTGTCCGCCAGGAAGAGCACCCTCTTCACGCAGAGGTTGACTGCCGGCACAAAGCACATCAGGTTGTCCATGCCCGCGTCGGCCATGAACAGCGTGCTCCGCGCACCCTCCAGAAGTTCGGAGACGCGGCCTATGTGGTCCACGGCGAAGCTCACCGGCTGGAGCATCTCCTGCTCCACCACGGCGATGTCCTTGAAGAAGTCGGGCGCGTTACCCAGCACGGAAAGCGTGAGCAGCGAGCGGGTGTCGTCGCCATACCGCGGCCTCACCACGTCGAACAGCCGCCTGGCCTGGGCCATCTCCCTGTCCTTCCATTCACGGTAGGGGTCGCGGTTGCCGGTGACCTGCCGTATCACGCGCTGCACCTCTCCGGCCACCTGGGTGGGTATCCTCTCCGGGGTCAGCGTCTGTCCCAGCGTCTCCCTTGCCACGTCCAGCGCCCGGCGCCGCAGCCCTTCGTCCGCGGTTGCCTGCTCTACGGTCTGGCGTATGAGCCGCTCCAGGCAGGCGGGGCATTCAGCGTCAATCCTCATTCGTTATCCTTCTCTATGAGCATAAAAACAAGTGTATCGGAAATCCCCCGCAATGACAAAAGACAGCCTCAGTTGCTACAATACTCCACCAAGGGTTAGTCCCGGGGGCCCCCGTGCCCGCGGGCTAACCCCAGTGGCATTTGGCGAAGGGGAGAGCGGTTGAACCTTTCTGGACTACTGGTCTTCGTAGAGGAGTTGCCGGAGTTCCGCCGGCTGGCTGATGCCCTGCGCGGCCAGAGGGGCCAACACCAGGCGGTGGTGCTGGATGCGGCGCTGCCCGCCTTCCTGGCCGCACTCTACCGTGTCCTCGGGCTGCCGACGCTGGTGCTCTCGCCGTCCCCGGAGCGAGCCCGCAGGCTGGCAGAGCAACTGCAGTCCTGGCTGCCCCCGGATAGGGACGTGCACCTGCTCCCGGAGCCGGACGTACTGCCCTTTGAACGCCTGAGCGGCGACCAGGCGACGGAGTGGGAGCGGTTGAAACTGCTCTCCAGGGTAGTCCGGGAGACCTCCCCCCTCGTGGTGGCCTCAGCCGCCGCCTGCGCCGCCAGGACCATCGCCAGGGCTGACTTCTCCGCCGCCGTGCTCACCCTGAAGCCGGGAACGAGGTTGAACCTGGAACAGGTGCTGCGGCAGTGGCAGGCCCTCGGCTACGAGCCGGCGGAGGTGGTGGAGGTGCCGGGCACCTTCAGCAGGCGCGGCGGCATCCTCGACATCTATCCCCCGTCGAGCGACTCGCCACTGCGCATCGAGCTCTTCGGCGACGGGGTAGAGAGCCTGCGCACCTTCGACCCGGGGACACAGCGTTCCGGTGAACGGGTGGCCGAGGCGACCATCACCCCGGCACGTGAGATGCTCATGCCACCTCTGACGGTGTACCAGGGCGACGTCCTGAGCTTGTCGCAGGACAGCAACCTCACCGCAGAGGCGAGACAGCGCCTGGAGCAGGACCTATCGCGCATCCAGGAGGGCCAGTGGTTCCCCGGGGCCGAGTTCTACGCCCCTCTGCTGAACACGGGCTGCGTACTGGACTACCTGCCCCGGCCCTGCCTGGTGGCCTGGGACAACCACCCGGCCGTCGCCGCGACTGTGGAGGCGCTGGAGCGCCAGGGAAAGGAGCTGCGGCAGGAAAGGGTAAACGGGGGGGAGCTGCCGCCAGACTTCCCCTCGCCCTACTTCCCCGGGGCAGAGCTCAAGAGGAGGATCGAGGATGCGGGCATAGGGCTAAGGCTGTCGCCATGGGAAACAGAGGGAGGGGAGGGGCTGACACTGCCCTTCGTACCGGCCATGTCCTACGGCGGAAAGCTGGACCTGCTGCTGGACGAGGCATTGCGAGTGCGCATGGAGGGCAGGAGGCTGGTGCTGGCCAGCCAGCAGGCAGCGCGGCTCTCCGAGCTGCTGGCGGAGAAGGACATCCTCACGGCCCCGCAGAGCATGCTGGAGCAGCTTCCAGCCCAGGGTGCTATCGCGGTAGTCCAGGGCCCGCTGGCCCAGGGATGGTGGCTCAAAGGCGTACTGGCTGTGCTCAGCGACGGCGAGATATTCGGCTCGGCCAAAGAGCAGCGTCTGCCGCGAAAGCGGCCGGTGCGGCGCCAGTTGCTCCGCTCCGAGATGACCCCCGGGGACTACGTGGTGCACGTTGACCATGGCGTGGCCCTCTTCTCCGGGGTGACCACCATGCGCCGCAACGGGACGGAGCGGGAATACCTGGTCCTGGAATACGCCGAGGGTGACAAGGTCTATGTCCCGGTGGAGCACCTCGACCGCGTCAGCCGCTACGTCGGCGCCACCGGCACGGCGCCATCCCTGAGCCGCCTGGGCACACAGGAGTGGGCGCGGGTCAAGCAGAGGGCGCAGAGGTCGGTGGCCGATATGGCGGTAGAGCTCCTGTCACTATATGCCTCACGCGAGCTTGCCCCCGGCTTCGCCTTCTCCCCCGACGCATCCTGGCAGGCTGAGCTGGAGGCCTCCTTCCCCTACGTGGAGACATCCGACCAGCTCGAGGCGGTAGAAAGGGTGAAGCGGGAGATGGAGAAGGGCCGGCCTATGGACCGTCTGGTCTGCGGCGACGTCGGCTACGGCAAGACGGAGGTGGCACTGCGGGCCACGTTCAAGGCGGTGCTGGGCGGCAAGCAGGTGGCTGTGCTCGTGCCCACCACAGTGCTCGCCCAGCAGCACTACGAGACCTTCAGCGAGAGGCTGCGTGCCTTCCCGGTCAACGCGGAGATGCTGAGCCGCTTCCGCAGCGAGAAGGAGCAGCAGGCGATACTCAAGGGGCTGGCCTCGGGCAAGGTGGACATCTGCATCGGCACACACCGCCTGCTGCAGAAGGACGTCGTCTTCCGCGACCTTGGCCTGGTGGTCATTGACGAGGAGCAGCGCTTCGGCGTAATGCACAAGGAAAAGCTCAAACAGATGCGCCGCGAGGTGGACGTGCTGACCCTCAGCGCCACGCCCATCCCGCGCACGCTGCACATGGCCCTGGCCGGGGTGCGCGACATGAGCCTCATCGAGACCCCGCCCGAGGAGCGGCTGCCGGTGAAGACTTTTGTCGGCGAATGGGAGGCGCGGACGGTGCGGGAGGCCATCCTGCGGGAGCTCAAGCGCGACGGCCAGGTGCTGCTGGTGCACAACCGGGTGCAGTCCATCCGCTCGCTGGCGGCGGAGCTGCAGGTGCTGGTGCCGGAGGCGAGGATGTCCGTGGCCCACGGCCAGATGCCGGAGGAAGAGCTGGAGCGGGTGATGGCGGAGTTCGTCGCCGGGAAGAGCGACGTGCTGGTGTGCACCACGATAGTCGAGTCGGGCCTGGACATGCCCAGGGCCAATACCCTGGTGGTCAAGGACGCCCACCGGCTGGGGCTGACCCAGTTGTACCAGTTGCGGGGCAGGGTGGGGCGGAGCTCGCTGCGGGCCTACGCCTATTTCCTCTATCCCAGGGGAAAGACGCTCACCCAGCAGGCGAGGGAGCGGCTGAGCACCATCGCCCAGGCCGGAGAGCTCGGGGCCGGCTTCCACATCGCGATGAAGGACCTGGAGATACGCGGTGCGGGCAACCTGCTGGGCGTGGAGCAGAGCGGACACATCGCGGCCGTGGGCTTCGACCTCTACTGTCGCCTGCTGGAGCAGGCGGTGGCGGAGCTGAGAGAGAAGGAGACGGGTGTGACCAAGAAGAGGCCGGTGCTCTACGGCCCCAGCATAGACCTGCCCTTGAGCGGCTACCTGCCGGCGGAGTACGTGCCCGACCTCTCCACGCGGCTGGCCCTGTATCACCGGCTCGCCGATGCGGAGGAGGAAGGGGAGATAGCCAGCATCGGGGCGGAGCTACGCGACCGTTTCGGGCCGCTGCCGCAGCAGGCGGAGCACCTGCTATATGTGGCCAAGGTGCGTCTGCTGGCGATGGAGGCAGGCGTGGAATCGCTGGCCACCGAGGACAGGGAGATAGTGGTCAGGCTGCTCCCGGGGAAAGAGCTGAGGCTCCAGTACCTGGGCGCCGTCTACGGCAACCGCATAACGGTAAAGAGCAACCAGGTGCGGCTCGACCTCAGGCGGTTGGGGGATGGGTGGCGAGGGCTGCTACCGGAGCTGTTGGTGAAACTGGGGAAGGACTGAGGGGCGCTCAAGCGGCTAAGTACGATGCCCGCGACTGGCGTGCCTGAAGGGTGAGTATAGGGGAGGGCTAGTCTTCAATGACAAATGCACACATTCGTTTCAAGGGCAGTTCTACTTTTGAATCATCGTCAAACCGCCCGAAGTATTGGGAAACAGCGTCGGGCAGGATGTCAAACACCACCGTCAACGCTGAAGTCTCGGTCATGTCGCTTTTCTCGTCACCTAATGTCGTACGGCTTCATGTTCTCTCGGTGGAAGATGATTTCCTCGGGCTGTTCGATTATGTACTTGAATTCATCCACATTTCTCCCAAAGGCACGTTCAAAGAACGGCCGTTTTGGGCCCACGACCCCGTGGGTTGCATGAAGAATGCATTGGATACCCCTCAGTTGAGTTTGAGTCCATTTGGGACTCACATACTTCCTGCCTTTGGCATTCAGGGGTATATACCTCATGGGGAATGAGAAGATGTGTGAACCCAACTCCTCGTTCAGTTCGATGTTTACTTGCAGTCGTCGATAGAAATCCTCGGGGGTATCATCATAGTTGAACAGGATGTAGTTAGACAGATACTGGGTTCCATACCTGTGAGCAAGACGCACTCTATCTACATACAGCTTTTCAAGGTCAATGTTGTCGAACGCTATTCTCAGAGGTCGCAATGACAGATGGCTTAGTAGCTCCATCTTGTCCTCAGTGAGGAGTCTAGCATCTATACCCTGGTTGAAATCGACATAGCGACGGGATTTCCCAAACCTCGCTCCTTTTTCGAAACCGAATCTCCTTATCTCTTCAACTATGTAAGGCAACTGCGGAGAAGCCAAGACGTTATTATCTAGCAGCAAGAGGTCTTTCTTGTTAGGGTCTACTTGTCCTTCGAGTGGAATGAACGGTACATACTCCGGCTCTAGCGCGTGCACAGCACAAAACGCACAACGATGCACGCATCCCTTGGTGGTGTAGGCTAGGCTGGCATTGTTGGTATAGCTATGTGTCCCGTTCGCCAGATTGTAATCGGGTGGAAGCCTGTCCACTTCCTCCCATAACCCGAAGTGAGGTGTTATGCCGGTTTCTTTCTCAACGTCCTCTCGGAGAAGAGAAGCCAGAATTCCGCCGACCTTTATGTTCTTGTTTCCTCTCTTGTTGCGTTGATAGAACCTAATTGTGTTAATGGTGATGTTCCATTGAAAAGTGAATAAGGTCGTGATATAGATTGTGTCCCAATGCTGATCGCGGAGGGCAGCATTAGTACCTTTGTAGAAAACGACATCATCACCCTGTAGCTTGTGATATGTTGAGATCTTCATTAGGCCGAGAGGAGGGTACTTGGCTTTGTAGCCAGGCTCTACGAGCAATACCCGCTTACTTCTTCTCGACGGGGTGTTCATCCCCGCATTCTCAGGCCAGCTGATTCTCAGAGACATCTGCGTGCTCATCTTGGTCCTGCGAGATATCCTGTTTTCCAACCGCCTCGGACATATCTTCGCCGCCGCCTATTTGACCCGATAGCCAGGTTTCGTACCCTTCAAGCTTGCTGAGATCGTCAAATGACAGAGACATAGCAGAAGACGAGTGCGCCACAATGTTTCTCTTCTCATTAACGAAAACCATCCAAGACAGTCTCGCTTCCTTGTTCCCCTTCTTCCCGTAGGCTAGGAGCGGCTCGAAGAGTTCCCAGTTCTGAACTGCTATCTTTTTGTAGTCGATTAGATCGAAGTAATACTCCTTACTCCCTCTTTTTCCGTCATCCTTTTCAAATCGTTCTGTCACGTCGAGCCTAACCTGCTTCGGCACTCCGAGTATCCACCATTCAGATTCGTTCGAGCCGAATTCCTCCTTCAGTTCATTTAAGACAGTCCCCTGCAATGTCTTTTCAATCCTATCGATGACCTCCTTTGCCTTTACATTCGTTTGAGCCTTTTCTTGCTCTAGGAACTCATCGAGTCCGGGGGGATTGAAAGATGGGATGATGCTACGAATCCCTGCTTGACAACGCCTAGTGCGAACCATGAGACCTTGAGCAGCCCGCAGATCCCTGAACCTCTGCCGGTCAAGTTCAGACAACGAAGCGAGGTGCTTGCCCAACGCTTCAGCATATGGCTTAATACAGGAAGACAGGTCTCCTTTGTCCAAGTGGATCAGCTTCTGGCCTTTCGAGTCGAGGTGTTGGAAAACGCTGCGGAGAACGTTGATGCAGGTCGCTACGCCATCATTCATGGCCAACCCCCCACCCGGCGCAGAACCTTTTTCCCACCAGTCTGATGCTGATTCCCTGATGACCAAGAACCAGTTGTTAAGAACGTAAACGGTTCGTTCTAGTGTGGCTTCGTTGTCTCCAGCCCAAAGAGGGCCAAACTCCAAGACCTGATCGCCTTTCTCTTTGACAATATAGAATCCCGTTTTTTCTATAGCGCTGTAGATGCTGGTCAACGTTATGCATCGAGTCGGATCCCGCGACTCATCGGCTTTTTGTATTCGTTGGTAGAGCGGCGATTCCGGATCCGCATCGAGTTCTTGAATAGCTTTTGATATGATGGCCCTGACTCTGACTTGGGGTTCCTTGGCATCCCAGTGAAGTTCTGCATAGAGTTCCTGCAACAGTGATCGCCTGACCGCCTTCTGTTTAGAATTGATGTCGATGAATAACTCGGCTTGCTTGCTGGGAGGCAGACCTTCGAAAGCCAAAATCGAGAGCAGACTCTTCGTTGCCTTAGGATGCCCTGAATAAGCAAAAAGTCGATGCTGACCGTCAATCACCCAAGCAGACTTATAGGCCGGGTGCATTTCGAGCCAGCCAAGCAATCCTTGGTCTTTGGGCAAGTCCGTCTCTTGATGGATGCGCTCAAACGCAACCCGCTTCTTTTCCAGATTGAGGACTATGTTTGTGGGGAATATCCCTTCTCTGCTGATATACTCCTTGATCCTATTGAGTCTCGATTTGCTGACCATCCTTTGATATGTGTTCACATCTGATGCTTTGCCTTTGGAACGGTGTGACACATACGATATCTTCAAGAGGTATTCGGGCGAAACGGAAACCGTATAGCAGTAATGCCCGCCCATCTTGGTCCTCACAGCTGGGACTCTAATCTTCAAACCAGGGACTGCTTTCTCTGGCAGCATATCAGAAAGGAGTTGGTACTTGGCCGCAGGGCCCAGGTGCCTCGCCAGTTCTTCATAATACGCCAAATCCTGCTCATCGAACAGCAACACTTTGGCCTCGGCTGCCATGGTCCTGTCATTGTCGGACAGAATAGTGTTCGACAGGAACATCGCCAATACAACCTGCCGCTTGGATGGGCCGGGGAACTGGCTGTTTATCGCCTGAGAGAACTTCTCGCGAATGAGAGCATGCTTACCCAGCTCTTCTTTGAACTGAGGTCTCTTGGCGGGCTTTTCCGAGGACTTGCACTCTACCGCAACTGCGATTTCGTCGTCTATACCTACCACGTCTATTTGCGTTTTAGCTCCGTGCTCAGGTGCATCTGGACCAATCAGCAGGATGCCACCACCGTCTCCTGACATGTGAGTGAAGCCGAGTCGGTACAACAACGACCACACACGATCCTCAAGAAGTTCGTGGTGTGGTTTTTTCCTTTGGAGCCGGACAGACTTCTTACGCTTCTGTTGGATACTCCATCCTTCAGCAAGAGATTGTTCAGCGAGTAGCTGACTTACAGTCTTGGTCTCGTAATCACGTCTTTTCCTTCGCGCTAGACCGTGTACCTCTTGAACCGGATAGACATTGTCGAGCATGACCCCTCCCCTCCAAGAAGAAAGGTGCGCCTCCGGGCTTTACCGACTTGACCGATGAATCCACGGTGACTGCGAAACGGCTAAAGCCTACTCATCATGCAGACATGGCACTTGCGTGTTTCGAGGTGTCCCGTTTGAGCCATTCCTCAGCGCCAATCCTAGCACCCGCAGGCCGTTGAGGCAACCCCTCCGCTCAAGAACAAGAATGGGGTTAGACTACGCGGAGACTCATGGCACCACCGCAGGGGGGGTTCCCAACCCACCAGATTGCCACGCTTCGCTCGCAATGACGGGGGTGCTGTGACGTTGAAGGGGTAGGCCTTACTGCCTGGCGCCGCAGTGGGGACAGAAGCGGCCGGGGCCTTCCAGGCGGGCGCCGCAGTTGGGGCAGAAACGCGGCTGGCCCTTTGACACTCCTGCCTTGCGAGCCGCCCGCTCCTCGCGCCTGGTTACCTTCCTGGACCGGGGCCTGGCCCTCACCGCCCACACGATGCCGATGGCCGCCGCCACGCCCAGTCCGATGGCTACCGCCGCCACCGGGAAAGAGGAGGCGCCGCCTTTCGCCCCCGTGCCAGCCGACCCCAGCGAGGGGTCGGGGTCGGACCTGGTGTAGGAGATGTCGAACTTGAGCGTCTCGTCCCTGCCCAGGCCGGGGAAGCTGTACTGGTGGTACCTGAACC
>JBFMDE010000033.1:0-17875 GCA_040754215.1 Chloroflexota bacterium | reverse complement strand
GTGAGGAAGTTGTCGCCCATGAAGGTGAGGACGGGCTTCCCCGCCTCCACATTGCCCAGCCCACCAAGCACGCTCACCGGCGGCCAGTTGATCATCTCCGTCAGCTCGTGGTCCGAGGCGTTGCTGAAGCCGAAGCAGTTCATCTTCACCAGCTCTGACACGTCCATCGCCGTGAGCAGGATGCTGCCCGCGTGCAGCGTCATCCGCTCCAGTTCCAGCGCGTCCAGCCCGGCGTAGCTTGCCACCAGCAGCTTCGCCAGCTGCTCCTCGACATAGGACATGGCACGTCCCAGCTCGCGCAGGCTCCTGGGCCACATCCCCGTCATCAGGCTGATGTGGTTGGTGTCGCTGCGGTCATGGTTCTTGCCCCAGGTGACCTGCATCTCCTCGCCGTAGACCTTCATCGCCTGGTTCAGTAGCTCACGGCTGTCGGCGACCTGGCCTAGCGTGCCGCGGCAGGCACGCCTCAGGCTCAACCTGGCCTGATAGGCGTCTGCTCCCAGCCCGCAGCGGCCCACACTCAACCTGAGGTCGCAGGGGCCCAGAGGACAGTCAGCGCAGCTGGCCTCGTAGTTCAAGTACAAGGGCATATACTGGCCAACAAGGTAGCCGTCCCACTCGGCGATGTCCGCCGCGTCGGCGAAGGGGAACAGCCTCTGCTCGAAATTCCTGTAACGGGCTTCCTGAAAGTCGGCCTCCAGGGCATCGGCCACGATGTCGGCAACACCCCTGGAGTCGCGGACGATGTCATCAACGTCAATAACCGTACCACCCAGGCGCACAGACTTCTTACCTGGCATACACCCTCCTTTCGAAAGACCCCAGGCCGGTATCAGACTCAACTACATGAAATCGGCCTCAGCCATGCACTTGGGGCACACCTTCTTCTTCATCTTGCCCGCCCGCAGCGGTGACATGGATACCCCGGGCTTCACCATGGAGCCCGGACTGACATCCTCCAGCAGCACATCCTTGGCGCAGATGTCACAGATGGGGATCTTGCACACGCTACATTCACGGGCAGCCTCGTTCTTGGTGCACACTCCGCACATCCTGGTCCCTGTGGTCATCGCCAGACACCTCCCTGCTTAGTAGGCAGTACGCGCCGCCATCCTCTCCTCGAGGACAGCAGTGGTCATCGCTTCTTCACCGATGTAGTAGACGCGCCCCTTGCCTATCCTTGCTATCCTGCGCATCAACTCTGGGTCGGCCGACTCCTCATTGATGCAGATGCACGAGATGGTGATGCCCTTCTTGGTCGCCTTGGTGGCCTGCCTCAGGGCATACTTCTTGGGCGACGGATGAGGGGCAGTAGCATCGCCATCCGAGATGACTATCATGTGTTGAGATGCCCTGCCGCGGCGGTGGTAGTCGAAAAGGCGCACGGCCTTCAGTATCCCATAGCCGATGTTGGTGAATGCGTTCGGGTGAAGCTCAAGGTCGATCACACGCCTTGTCAGGCGATAGGGGTTGGACGTTATATCCACCACAACATCAGCCAGATTGGAGAAGGAGACTACTCCCACCCTGTCTTTGAACTGCGACGCTGCCAAAGACAAGGCGATAGAGCATTCCTTAGCATGCCATAGTTTCTCGAGCTGGCGCATCGTGCCCGAGAGGTCCACCACCAGTACGATGTCCATGCTCGTCCTGACATCCTTGGTGACCACCATGATGTCATCCTTGGTCACCATCTGTCTGTGGTTGCGGATAGCCTCACGTATGGAGTCCTTGACGCTGACGTCCTTGTACTTATCGCCAAACCGGAAGTGCCTGGTCCCTACCTCACGTCCCTCTCCAATGCTCAACTTCTTACCCGTGGCATGTTTCCCGTACCCATACACAGAGCTGGTGACCAGCTTCGGCGTCAGGCGTTCCAACAGCAACGACAACCCTTTCCGGCTCAACTCCCAACCCTGCTTGCCCTTCTCGAGTATCTTATGCTCCTCCAAGTAACTAATGGTCTCGTTAAGCGCCTGGCTCTCCAGCTCCTGGCGCATCTTCGTCACCCGCTCCTCCCGCTTCCTCGTCTCCTCAATATCCATGAGCAGCTCTTCAGTGATGTTGTCCCGCTTGTAACGCTCAGGGTAAAGGTCTTCAATACGAGCCCCCATCATCCGCACCATCTCAGCTAGCTTGGACTCGGGGAAGCGTTGCACTCTCTTCAGCAACACATCGAAAGCGCCGTACTTGAGCGGCTTCCTGAACTTATCCTCCCTGGCAATCTCTTCCACAAGGCTCAGCAGGTCATCCCTGGAGAACTCAACCTCCTGGGGCTTTTGCACCCCTCCCAGCACCTCCTCCAGTATCTCCTCTACAACTTGCTCTCGTTTTCCGGGCATGTCTGCGTGCGGAGCAAGTTCTATCCGATGCGGCAGGGAGCTGAAAGCAGCACTACGGAGCCTCTTCTCCGCATCCCCAACACGCATCTCCTGGAGCGAGGCCAGCAACTCGGTATAGCGCATCGAACCTCTAGTACTGATCCCGCGCTCGACCTCGCTGTGCGACCTGGTCTTGCCCACCACATCCACAGCCATGTCCAGCGTCTTCTCATCGAGCATCTCGCCCACAGGCCGCTTCTCCAGGTTCCCACGGTCAACCTTCTTCTCGGCTTCAGGGTCTTGAAGATACCCCATGGTCACGATGTCGAAGTACTCAAGGACACCGAGAGGCAGAAACTCCATCATCTTGGGGCTGCCGGTTGCCACTACCAGGATGTCGAGTGACAGCTTCTCGTCATAGGCCCCCAGGCTCACCAAGCCACCTTCCAAGGCATAGAGGAGGGTGTTGAGGGCTCTCTCGGGCATCCTGTCTATGAAATCAACCACCAGCACGCCCCTGTTAGCCCTCAGCAATTTGCCCGGAGAGAATGCAGCGATGGAATGTATGCCCTGGGCCAGCGCCGTCTCAGGGTCTATGGAGCCGACCATGTCCTCCGGAGTCACCTCACTGCCACCCTGAAGACGCTTCAACCGTTCGCTGCCCCGCATGACAACAGCTTTAAGCTGTTCCCCCTTACTCTTCCTCTCCAAGCACCAGGGACAATCAGGACTCTCCGGAGAACAATTGACGGGGCAGCCCTCCACCACCTGGACATCGCCGAGCAGGCCGCCCAGCCTCGTGGCCACCGCGGTCTTCCCGGAGCCAGGGGGGCCAAGTATGAGAAGGTGATGACCGGTGAGCAAGGTGCTCAGTATCTGCTCTACACCCGAGGCTTCGACCTCAAGGCCAGTGAACAGCTTCTCAGCCACCTGATGGCCGTTCGAGGTGAGTCTCTTCAGGACCTCTTCCTTAACCAACAACGGCTCTACCTCGCATCTTGTTCCGAGGGCATCTCGTCGGGCCAGGGCTGGTTGGGCAGTGGTATCTCCAGAGGAACCGGCTTACCATCTTTCCAGTATTTCTCCACGATGGGATGCCTCTTCTCCCGCAGCCACTTCTCCAGGTCAGCAGGGTCGGTGCAGTCCTCCTCGGTGGCGATCCTGTCGTAGACCTCCTCCGGGATGGAGTCTGCGAGTTCCAGCTTCACATCCTTGGGCATCCAGACTATGCGGTCCCAACCGCCATCTCCCTGCAGGAACCGTGACTCTCTCATCGAGTTCACCGATATCCCTTTGAAGCCATGGTTCTGCACGCCACCACTCATCAACCCCGCGATCTTGGAGAAGGGGATTCCTAGCGGGGTATTGCCAAAGTACCTCCGGGCTCCGATTCCGATCCCATCAACCTGAGGGATATAATAGGCTACCGCCTCAAATCAGCCTCAGTTGGTGGTCGGATACTTGATAGCGCTGTGTAAGTGGAAGACCTTGTGTCTGTGGTCAGACCTCTCCCAGATAGCGTCGTCCACCCCGGTGTACCTGCCCGTCTTGACATCAATGGTATCGCCGCGTGGTATCTCGAAGACGTAGCCGTAGGGGTCAATGGCGTACATGGCCTTGGCACTGAAGTAGGACATGACGCCGCAGTATGGCACCAGGCCCGGGGTCACAACACAGGCGTGGTTAGGGGCGATCATCTTGCAGATGGTACAGCCGTAGAAGTAGTCCACCTCCTCATCACTGAGCGCCTTGGTCCGCGCCTCGAGGGCCTCCCACTTCGGCTTGACCTCTTGCAGCATCTTCTCCACCAGCCCCCGACCGCCCACCCCAGGGCTGGCGATGACCCACTTGACCTCCACAGCCTCCACGATGGGGCACAGCGAGATGGTGCTGGCACGGATGGCCTGGGCCATCTTCAGGAAGCTCATCCTGGGCTTGACCTCCTTGCTCACCCGCAGCCACACCATGTCTCGCGCACCCACGATCCCCCACCCTTCCATAAAGAGCAACGCCAGGAACGTGCCCCGTTCCACAAACTCGGTCAGGTCCTCGGTCAACTCTGGACCCCAGGCCCTGACATGCAGGGCAAAGGGAAGGGATGTCTCCGGGGCCAGTTCGTGGAGCTCCGGCCCGACTATCTCCACCCGGCCATCAACTACATCCTCCTTGTTCTTCATGACCTCAAGGGTCTGGTAGGACTTGTACTCGTGCTTCGGCCCGCCTAGCTCGGCGTACCACATCCCCTTGCGGATCTCACCTGCGTATCTGGGGCCAATGCCCACGTCCTCAAGTCCCTTGTACAGGTTGTCGAGGTCGGTATCGAGTTGGTATACCCGACCCTTGGGCAGCTCGACCGTGGTGTACCATGCATTAACGCTCTCCGTTACCACTTTCGCTCCCTCCTTATGGGCGGACTACCGCCAACTTCCTTTTGATTCGAGCATTGCTTGACTCATGCCATGCAGCACCTATGAGGCACCGGGCGTCTACGCGACCAGAACGGTGCTCAGCACCAGGTCAGCAAACTCCTTGGCCGCCTTCGCAGCAGGCGAGTCCTCCGGCAAATTGACCATCGGCTTGCCCATGGCATCCTGGAGACCTACTGCCGGGTCGAAGGGAATGAAGAAGTCTATCTTCAGCCCGTGCTCCGCAGCCAGCTTCTCAGCCATGGGCTTGGTCTCCGGGGTCACCTTGTTGGCCACGACCATGATGCGCCCGAAGCCGATGTCCAACTCCTTCGCCAGCTCGTGGACGCGCTTTGCCGTCAATATGCCGTTAAGGGTAGGCTCGGTGACCACCACCATCAAGTCTACATCACGGGTGGTCCGCCGACTCAGGTGCTCCAGGCCGGCCTCGGTGTCTATCACGGTATAGTCATAGCTCGATGCCTTGGCATCGATCACGTCCCGCAGGATGTGGTTGATCGCACAGTAGCACCCCGGCCCTTCAGAGCGCCCCATGACAACGATATCGAAATCGTCACTCTCCTCCACGACCTGGTGCAGGGCAGTCTCGAAGGCCCCTATCTTATCCGAGGCCACGGAGCTACGCGCGGGGGCATGCACGATGCCTTCCCTGGCATGACCCACATCGCTCTTCACACGCACGCCCAGCGCATACGGTAGGTTCGAGTCGGGGTCAGCGTCTATGGCAAGTGTGGCACCCTTCTTGGAAAAGTGGCGTACAAGCAAGGCCGCCAGCATCGTCTTGCCCACGCCACCCTTGCCAGAAACGGCCACCGTGAAACCCAGGCCACTCACACCACTACCTCCTCCAGGACCTTGTTCGTCAGTTCCTCTATAAAGCCAAACGGGTCATCATAGAACTTCGACTCCGGCGAAGGCTTGATCCGGCTCCCCAGGGCCGAGGTAGCCACGCGCTTGATGTCCTCCACCATAGCTTTGTCGCCGCCACGAAGCAGCGCCAAGGCCTGGACCTTCTCATACAAGGAAAGGCCCGCCCTAACACTGGACGGCTGGTCTAGCTCCTTGCTCCAGGGCTCTTCCCTGGTGGACCTCACCAGCTTGACTATGGTGTCCACTACCTCGTCCGGAATCGACACGCCCTCGAACTTCATCCCGTAACGCTTGATGATCTCTTTCTCCCGCTCCGGCGTTTCGGGATAGGTCATCTTGACCACGTCAAAGCGGTCCAGAAGCACATCGGAGAGCTCTTCCACACCGGCATGCTCACGGGGGTTCATCGTGGCCACCATGACGAAGTTGGCGGGATAGTCAACGTCGTAGGGTCCGATGGTAGCTATGCCTTCCTCGAGTACCTCGAGCAGGGCGTTCTGCAGCTTCTCCGGCACCCTGTTTATCTCGTCGAAGAAGACCACGCCCCGGTTGCCGCGAAGCAGCTTGCCCGGGGTGAAGGAGCGGTAGTCCTGAGGGCCGTACTTGAAGGCCATGCTCGGGTCAATGTCGCCCAGCAGGTCCTCTGCGGTCAAGTCCGGCGACCCCTGGATGCGCACGAAGCGCTTCTGACCGCCGACCTCCTCGACCTCGAACTTCTGGCCGCCCTCTGCCTTCATCTTGCACGTGGGACAGACCGGTGCGTCGGGGTGACAGTGGTACGGGCACCCCTTTACCGACTTGACCGGCGGCAATGCAAAGGCGATGTGTCTCGTCAGAGTCGTCTTTCCAATTCCCGGAGGCCCTTCGATAAGCAGATGATGGCCGCTCAAGATAGAGGCCAGTATCTTCTCCTTCGCCTCCTCCTGGCCTACAATCACGGAGAGTATGTCCTTCCCCTGCTTCCTGGCACTCAGAATCGTCTCCCTCAGACCTTCAATCATTGGTTACACTTCCCCCTGTAGATATGCGCTGAAGCTTGATTCCTACTGTTGCTGGGCTCCCATTGGCTGATTATACTGCGTGCCAATAATCAATGTCAAAACGATATTTCCAGGTTCTCATACGTAAGTATTCTAGAGTAGCAGGGCCCTGCTAGCAAACCAGCCCTTTGACACCCCTGCACAAAGCTGCTAAGCTTTGCCCCAATCCCTAGTCAATCTCATCAGCCCCAGTATACAAGGAGAAAGACGTGGCCGCCAAAGTCACCATGGAGAAGGTCGTGTCTCTGTGCAAGAGGCGTGGCTACATCTTCCAGAGCAGCGAGGTCTACGGCGGGCTGAACAGTTGCTGGGACTATGGCCCCCTGGGGGCAGAGCTAAAGCGGAACGTAAAGGATGCCTGGTGGCGGGCCATGGTCCAGGAACGGGATGACATCGTAGGGCTGGACGCCGCCATCCTGATGCATCCGCAGACATGGGTGGCCAGCGGACATGTACAGGGCTTCGCCGACCCCCTGGTGGAGTGCAAGTCATGTCACCTTCGGTGGCGCGCCGATGCTGTAAAGGACAATAGGTGTCCCTCCTGCGGTGGCGAGCTCACCGAGCCGCGCCTGTTCAACCTGATGTTCAAGACCTTCATGGGACCGGTGGAGGACGAGGCAAGCATGGTCTACCTGCGCCCGGAAACGGCACAGGGCATCTTCGTCAACTTCCAGAACGTGCAGGTAGCCCTGCGCAAGAGGCTACCCTTCGGCATCGCCCAGGTCGGCAAGGCATTCCGCAACGAAATCACGCCGGGCAACTTCGTCTTCCGCACCAGAGAGTTCGAGCAGATGGAGATGGAGTACTTCGTCAAGCCCGGCACAGACGAACAGTGGTTCAACTACTGGGTGGCGAAGCGCCTCTCCTGGTACCAGGAACTGGGGATAAAGGAGGTGAACCTCCACCTGCGTCCGCACGGCAAGGACGAGCTGGCACACTACGCCAGGTCCTGCGTTGACATCGAATACCTCTTTCCCATGGGCTGGTCGGAGCTGGAAGGCATCGCCAACCGGGGCGACTTCGACCTCAGCCAGCACTCCAGGGTCAGCGGCAGGACACTGGAGTACTTCGATGAGGAGACCGGGGAGCACATCGTCCCCTACGTGATCGAGCCTTCCGCCGGCGTTGACCGCTCGGCCCTAGCGTTCCTGCTCGACGCCTATGACGAGGAGCCGGACAAGGAGGGCACCCGTGTAGTGCTCCACCTGCATCACTCACTGGCACCGATAAAGGTCGCGGTGCTACCGTTGAGCCGCAGGGAGGAGCTGGTGAAGCTGGCCAAGGAGGTACACTCCGTGCTCCGCCCCTGTTTCATGACCCAGTACGACGACACCCAGAGCATCGGCCGCCGTTACCGCCGCCAGGACGAGGTGGGTACACCCTTCTGCGCAACCATTGACTTCCAGTCACTAGAAGACCATCAGGTAACGATCAGGGAGCGGGACACCATGACACAGATACGAGTACCCATCGCCGAGCTCAAGCAGGTGCTCGGCTCCAAGCTCTCCGGCGAGCGTTTCGATAGTCAACCGCTGTGGACCTCCGCCTCGGGGAAGACCGCCTAGGGCATCCCAGGAAACGCGGCTACCGGGGGATATAGGGACCGTTGGCCATGAAGATACTCCATTTCGCCGACCTCCACCTGGGTATAGAGCAGTACGGCACGGTGGACCCGGACACCGGCCTCTCCTCACGGCTCGCCGACGTACTGAAGGTGCTGGACGAGACGGTGGAGTACGCGCTGGGAAATGACGTGGACCTGGTGCTCTTCTGCGGTGATGCCTACAGGAGCCGAGACCCCTCCCAGACCCAGCAGCGAGAGCTGGCCAGGCGCGTCAAGCGGCTATCCGAGGCGGGAATTCCCGTCCTCCTGCTGGTGGGCAACCACGACCTGCCCAACGCCCCGGGCCGTGCCAACACCCTGGAGATATTCCAGACGCTGGGCGTAAGCAACGTGCACGTCGCCAGCCGCCCTGCCATCCACCGCATAGACACGCGGAGAGGTCCACTCCAGGTGGCAGCCCTGCCCTGGCTGCGGCGCAGCGGCCTGCTGAGCAAGGAGGAAAGCCGCGGCCTGACCATCGAACAGGTGCTCCAGCGCCTCCAGGAGATGCTGGGCGACACCATCGCTTTCCTGGCCCGCTCGGTGGACCCCAGCCTGCCGGCGGTCCTGGCGGCGCACGTCTCCATCTCCACTGCCAAGCTCAGCTCAGAGCGGACGATGATGGTCATCGGCAGGGAGCCGGTACTCCTGGTGAGCAACATCGCGCTACCCGCCTTCGACTACATTGCCCTGGGGCATATCCACAAAGCGCAGATACTCTCCGAGTCTCCCCCGATGACCTACTCAGGGAGCCTGGAGCGCGTGGACTTTAGCGAGGAGCAGGACGAGAAGGGCTTCTACGTGCTGGAAATTCGTCCGGATGGGCGACCGGGGACACGGTGCGTTGACCTCACCTTCCACCCCGTATCAGCAAGGCCTTTCCTCACCATCGAGATAACTCTAGACGCCGGCACACCGGACCCCACTGCCGCGGTGCTGGCGGCGCTGGCGCTCCGGCAGCAAGAGGTGAAAGATGCTGTGGTGCGGCTGGAAGTCAATTGTCCTGAGCAGTTGGAGGGACAGCTTCAAGAAAGCGAGCTCCGTCGCGCTCTGAAGGAAGCGAGCTGGGTCAGCATCACGAGAAATGTTGCCCGGGAGACACGCACCCGGCTCGGTGAGCGCCCGGTCGAGGAACTCACGCCGAGACAGGCGCTGGAGCTATATCTCGACTCGAAGAAGACGCCGGCAGAACAGAAGCGGACGCTGCTCGAATACGGAGAAAGACTCTTCTGGGAACATCAGTCCAGGACATAGCACGGCCAAAGGCTAGCCAGCAGGCGCCACGGTCCCGATGCCACGCCGGCGTAGAAGGTCCAACCACAGTACCCGCACCCTGGCCCTCAGTTCTTCCCGACTGCCGCTGTTCTCGATAACGACATCCGCGTGCCGCTTGCGCTCCTCTGTTGACAACTGAGCACGGATGCGGGCCCTGGTATCATCCTCGTTCACGCCCTTGCTCTCCTTCAACCGCCGCACTACGCTGACTTCAGGGGCCACCGTAACCCAGACCTCGTCAACCAGGCCCCTCCATCCCGCCTCGATGAGCACCGCCGCCTCCAGCACCACCGCCGCCACACCGTGCCTTCTCCACTCCTCGATGCGCTCCTTCATCATCTGGTACATCCGCGGATGCACCACCGAGTTGAGCCGGGCCACCATCTCCGGGCTGCCGAAGGCTATCTGTGCCAGCTTCCTCCGGTCTATCTCACCATCGGGGCCCACCACCCCGTTGCCAAAGGCAGCCACCACCCCCTCCCACCCCGGTGTGCCGCGCCTATACACCTCATGGCCCACCTTGTCGGCATCGAGCACCACCGCCCCCATCCCAGCAAGGAAGCCAGCGACCGTGCTCTTGCCGCTACCAATGCCCCCGGTGAGCCCGATGACAACCATACTGTGTCTGCCTCAGCCTGCTGCAGTTGCAGCGCCATTGTAGCCGCGCCAGCACCACATGTCTAGCCTTCCAGCATATGGCTGGCTGGGATATAATGGGATGGGAGTATAGGTCCGGGGGAGCCTGCAGGCATGACCAGCATCTCACAGAACATGGCAGGGGTCGCGGTACGGGAGGCGGCCCTGTACGACAAGCTCACCGGCTCGCGGGTGAGATGCCACGTCTGCCTCTGGCGCTGCTCCATCAACCCGGGCAAGCTCGGCGTATGCCGCATGCGACGCAATGACGGCGGCATACTCAAGGTGCTCAACTACGCAGCGGTGTCTTCGGCCGCCGTGGACCCGATCGAGAAGAAACCGCTGTTCCACTTCTTCCCCGGCAGCAGTGTCTTCTCTCTGGGCACGTGGGGCTGCAACTTTCACTGCCGGCACTGTCAGAACTGGGAGATATCCTGTGTCGAAGAGCCGGGCGGAGCGGGCCGCGGCTCGCAGTACCTTTCGCCCGAGGAGGCCGTCTCGCTCACCGAGCAACACGGTTGCTCTGGAATATCCTGGACCTACAACGAGCCTACCATATGGTTTGAGTACACGCTGGACTCCGCCCGGCTGGCGAAGCAGAAGGGGCTGTACACAGTGTACGTGACCAATGGCTACATGACGCCGGAGGCCCTGGATACCATCGGGCCGTACCTGGACGCCTGGCGCGTGGATGTAAAGGGGTTCTCCGATACCCTCTACCAGAGATTGGCCAGAGTGCCACACTGGCGTGGCATCCTTGAAGTGGCACAGCGTGCCAGGGAGAAGTGGCACATGCACGTGGAGGTGGTGACCAACGTCATCCCCACCATGAACGACGACGGTGAACAGTTGAACGGCATCGCGCACTGGATACGGGAGAGCCTGGGAGAGCTGACCCCATGGCACGTGACCCGTTTCTATCCTCAGCACCACCTGACACACCTGCCCCCCACGCCGGTAGCCTCACTTGAACGAGCCCTGGACACAGGTAGAAAAGCAGGCCTCCGTTTCGTCTACGTGGGCAACGTTCCGGGACACGATGGGGAAAACACTATCTGCTACAACTGCGGCAGGCTGGTAGTATCCCGCCGCGGCTATATAACCAGGGTGCTCGGCCTGGAGGGGTCTGCTTGCAGTTCCTGTGGCGCAGACCTGAACATGAGGGTAGCGGAGACACGGGGAACGTCTCCAAGCCTGTAGGGAGGTGGACAATGAGCGGCATCGTCTTTGGCTGTATCGTCCCCCATCCACCACTGCTCGTCCCCGAAGTGGGCCGAGGCCAGGAGCAGGCCATACGCCATACCTTCGAGGCGATGGGCCGGCTCGCCGACGAACTGGCCCGGTCCAGACCGGACTCCCTGGCGGCGATCAGCCCACACGGAGCCGGCCTCTCCAGCGCCATGGGCGTATTCCTCGGCAAGTCCAGCACCGGCGATATGCGCAACTGGGGCGGCCGCGCTCCGCAACAACGCTTCAACAACGACACCGCCCTGGCCAAGGCCATCATTGACCAGTGCGAGCCACAGAAGATACCCGTACAGGCCATCGGCGACCACGAATATGAGCTCGACCATGGCGTGATGGTGCCCATGCACTTCCTGCTCAAGGCCGCGGAGGGGCTGTCCCTGCTGCCATTGACCTTCTCCTGGCTCCCGCTGAAAACGCACTTCGCCTTCGGACAGGCGATACGCAGCGCCGCCATACGCCTAGGCAGGAAGCTGGCCCTCATCGCCAGCGGCGACCTCTCCCACCGGCTGACACCGGGCGCACCTGCCGGCTACGACCCCACGGGCAAGGTCTTCGACCAGAAGCTGGTGGACTACCTCTCGCGTCTGGACACGCAGGGAGTCCTAGGCCTCGACCCGCAGCTTATTGAGCGTGCCGGCGAGTGCGGCCTGCGCTCGATCGTAGTCCTGCTGGGAGCGCTGCACGGGCTGAACGTCAAACCGCAAGTCCTCTCCTACGAAGGGCCTTTCGGCGTAGGCTACCTGGTGGCCTCTTTCGCCGTCCAGGAGCACCACCCCCTGGTAGAGCTGGCGCGGCAGACCGTGGAAACATACATCCGCGAGGGCAAGACCCCCACGCTCACCACACCGACCCCGGAGATGCAGGAGAGGGCGGGCGTATTCATCTGCCTGAAAAAGGACGGTGAGCTGCGAGGCTGCATCGGCACCTTCGAGCCTACCAGGGCCAACGTGGCCGAGGAGGTCATCTCCAACGCCATAAGCTCGGCTGTGCGCGACCCCAGGTTTCCTCCGGTTGTCGCCTCCGAGCTAGGGCAACTGGAGTACACCGTTGACGTGCTCAGCAGGCCCGAGTCTGTCAAGGGGGCCGAGCACCTCGACCCCAGGCGCTACGGCGTAATCGTGGAGAGTGGGCGGCGCCGCGGGCTGCTGCTGCCGGACCTCGAGGGTGTGGACACCGTCGAGGAGCAGATAGCCATCTGCCGCCAGAAGGCAGGGATCATGCCTGAAGAGCCGGTGAAGCTGTACCGGTTTGAGGTGCGGAGGTACAAGTAGGTCGGTTCGAGTCCTGCCCGGGGGTGACCGAGGAACTTTGACCTGAGGCATCCTCGCTAAGGGAGGAAACAAGAGACGGCTACTTCGTGGGAAGAATATTCATACTGATTGGACGCGACTGAGCCAAGGCCGTCTTGTCCCGCTTTCTGGGTAGCATCTCCCTCAAGGCGAGTCCAATATTGACCGCATACTGGGAAAGGGACAAGTCGGGGGGTAATTTCACCCCCGCTTCTATGGAACCCACCGGGTATCCTATGCTCTTCTGAACAAGGCCGACAAGAGGAGCGCTTGCCATCTCTCCTGTCAGGAAGATAGGCGTCGTGGGACTTATAGTATGCTCAGGGTGAGCGTTGTTGTAGAAGCCCACCGTCCGCGAGAGGTCGTCAATCAGCTTCTGCACCATATCATCCAGGAGCAGTCCCTCTTGCTGTATGGTCGCCGTGTGCATCACCTCGGGTATACCCTTGACCAGTATGACGGTGGACATGCTGCCAGCCTCCAGGTCAAGGATAATCGCCTCAGCTCGGCCCACCACCCTTGCCAAAGCCAAAGGCTTGAGGTCAACAGCACGAGGTCTGATGCCCGCTTTCTGCAAAGTCTGGGAGAGGGTGTCGAGAAGATTCTTCGGCGTACCCAGGAGAAAGACCCTCTGCTCCGTGTCCTGCGTACCTACAATCCGCCAAGAGAGGCGCAGTTCTTCCGAGGGTACGGGCATCTCTCTTCTCGCCGTCCATCGGATAGCCTCCTCCATCTGGTCAGCTCTCAGCTTCGGCAAAGTAACAAACCGAGAGATAGAGCGAAAACCAGTAAGGCTAACCACAACCCCGCTCTTCGACACCCTGACCGACCTGAAGAGGTCGGCAATAGCCGATGCTACACCCGCGGGATTGAGAACCAGGGTATCTTTGATTAGGCCAGATGGGAGAGATACACTTCCCCACCTCTTGATTTTTCTACCCTGAATACTGAGGACTCTGACGCTACTCGCCTCTATGTTCAGCGTAGTGATACTTCTAGAGAACATCTCAGGTACCTTTGCTCCTTCACTAGGGCAACGCCAGTCCGTACTCTTCGCCCTCCGGTCATTCAATCTCCCAGGAAAGCACAGTCAATCCAGTGTCTCCAAATTCGACGGTGGACCTTACAGTTTTCCCGGCCGCAGTTGATACAATCTCATAAGTGACAGCGCCGACTATCTCTAGCTCGTCCACGTAGAAGTAGTCATTGCTGGCGTTCATCTCTGAATGGAAAGCGACCCAATACTCACTGGACATAGCATATGGCGATAGGTCGATGTCAACGAAGTGATAGGTATTGTCGCTATCCGTTCTGGTCCATGTTTTAACAGTAGTCCATTGGCTACCATCTGGACTTACCAGGCAGTTCATACTGTCGTCCCCCTCAAAGGAACGGACTTTAGCCCAGAACTGGAGGTGCAGACCGGAGTAACCGGAGAGGTCCGCAGCACGGTCCACATAGCTGTCAGCGCCTCTCATCTGCAGGTGGTAGCTTCCCCCATGGGGGCTCTGAGCACTCGTGATGGTACAGGAACCCTCATAGTACCAATCGTGGAGCCATCCTGAGCCGCCCGACCACCCCTTGCTTTCAAAATCATCGCTGGCTACCGCTACTGTGGTCCTGGCGATGACTGATTGACCTCTGGTTACGGTAACGTTAGTGGTGAGCCCATTGACCGGCTCGGTAAGCGAGTAGCTAACCTGGTCACCTGGACTGGTGAGTACGGTTGTAACGAGATCACCATACACCAAGTTCCAGATCGCGTCCTCAACGCCAGCGTCAGCAGCATATCGTCCCGGTAAAGGCTGGCCGAACACCCGTGAAGCAACCAAACCTGTGCTTGTAGAACTCAGAAAACCGCCAACAAGCAATGCGCCCATGGCAAGAGCGACTAGAGCCAGGGGAAGAGCTTGACCCCTGTCGTTAACCGCTTGTCTCCTGAGCGTCCCTGCCATGTCATCCCCCTGTCTTCGCTCGCAGATAGACATTGCCTGTTGTCTGGCGGCTCATTTGCCAACGCCCTGGGAGGGTGGACTCGACACGGAAAGCGAGGACGTCTCCAGAAATAGTGAACTCGACTGAGGTAACATACCATGCGGCAGTCGTTACGTTGCCATCATAGTTGCGTTGTAGCTTGGTACCCGACAGCCAATAGCTGCTGGAGTGAGAATCTCCATCACCATCAGACCAGTTCAAAGTCACGTTATCGACCGCCGGGCCTCCATCGAGGAGACCAGTCGTCCATGTCATCTGAGCATCGTTGCTGATCCAGTATGCTGCCTTCTGTACATCTTGCAGGGCACCGCTTTCGGCGTTGCCCCGCTCGGTTACAGTGATAATCGAATAGATGGCTACACCAAGGCCACCTATGAGCACTGCAGTGATAGCGCAGGCCACAAGAACCTCTACCAGTGTCATTCCCCTCCGGCTACTTTCGTGGCTCACCGGTTCACCTTCAAGGCTTCTACAGAAAGTACCGATTCCCCATCACGGTAAACTGTTACCACAATCCTCTGTATGTTGTCGTCCCTGCCCACGAGTGGCAAAGACCGGGCTGACAACGTAAAACCAGATGGTAGAGAGGGGGTAGTATCGTAGGATGATGGAGCGGGGGTATAGTCCAGGCTCTTTGTATATTCTAGTTGCGACCGCGCCAGATTCTCTGCCGTGGTCCTTTCATAGATTAGCGCAACCGTTCTGGAGCCGGTCGAGAGACTGGTGAGGAACATGGCAACCGCTGTCGCCACAATGGCGAGGGCAATCAATACCTCAACCAGACTGATACCTCCCTGCTTCTGAATAGCAGCAGTCCATCTTCGCAGTCCTTGACTTGTTCCCGGCAGTATTTCGTTAATGCCCATATTTCCTCTCTCGTCAGGGCACTCACAAAGGAGCCGGCAAGAACAGGCCATGAGCGGTTCAAACTAGCCCATGGCGTTGTAGATGGAGTAGATCGGCATCATTGTTGCAATGGCGACGATGCCAACTATCAAGCCTATCAGCGTGACCAACAGCGGCTCTAACATGGATATGAGCATATTGAGAGTCTGGTTGAACTCAAACTCATAATGGTCAGCGAGGGCGGCAAAGCTTGAATCAAGGGTATTGGTCTCTTCACCGGTCGTGACCATCTGGACAAGCATGCTGGGAAACAATCGGCTCGCCTTCATGGCTTGAGACAAGCTCTGTCCCTGAAGTATGCTCTTCGGGATCTCATCCAGTGCCCGGCGCACGACCTCACTTTGTACACTCTGCCGAGTCGCGCTGATTACCTCAATGATAGGCAAGCCTGCCCCAAGAAGTATGGATGTGACCCGAGTGAACTGAGATAGGTTGCGGACCAAGACGACGCGTCCAATCATGGGTGATTTCATGACCAGTCGTTCAAGCTGGTAGCGCCTGGAGCTTCTGTTTGCGGCCCAGAGTAGTAGAGCAACAAGGAGCAAGACTACGCCCAGTAGGTAGAACTTGTAGTCGGAGATGAAACTGGCCAAGCCCAGGATCAGCCTTGTGGGCCAGGGCAACTCGGTATTAAACTCGGCAAGTACACGCATCAATGGCGGGAGCACTGTTGTGACCAAAACTACAGCGCTACCAACGCCTAAGAGCACGACGAAAACGGGGTAGGTTAGCGCTGACCTTATTCTCTTGCGTGTTGTTTCATCCTGCTCCATGTGATTTGCTGCTTCTCTCAGGGCTATCTCCAGCTTACCGGTCTGCTCGCCCACTCTCACCGTGCGGCTATAGGTAAGCGGGAAGGCCTGGGGGTGTTTAGTCAGCGCATCGCAGAAAGTCTTACCCGCCTCAACATCCTTGACGATATCGGCAAGAGTCCTTCTAAATACCTTGTTTGTTGTCTGGTCTCTTGCCAGTCGTAGTGCTGTCAGGAAGCCGGTGCCCCTCTCGAGCAGCATGGCCAACTGGCGCGAAAAAAGGATAACATCCTGAACCTTGACTCGGAAGAGCGTGGGCAGCAGTTCTTCAATGCTCCACCTTCTCACCTGTCTAAGACTTAGTATCTTCACCCCCGCCCGTTCCAGGGTCTCAACGGCCGCACTCTTGCTAGCGACACTCAATGTGCCCCTAACTACCCTTTTTTGGGGTGTGTAGGCTACGTACCTGTAGGCCATAGTGCGCTATCCACGGTGCCTGAAGGTACCGCTGCAATCGTTACTTACTCAATGGAAAAGATGTTGCGCAGCACCTCACCTGGCGTGGTAATACCTTCTTTAACCTTCAGCATTCCAGCACGCATCATTGGAATCATACCCTCCTTGATTGCCTGCTCTCGGATTTGGTGAGCTGTAGCATTTGTGATTATCATCTGCCTTATTCGCTCAGTGATCACCAAGACCTCAAAGACTCCCGTTCGGCCAAGGTAGCCCGTATTGGCGCAGAAATTGCAGCCTGCGCCGTAATGAAACTCCGCCTGTTTCTCACCGAGTACTTTCTCATAGGCTGTCTGCTCTTCCACCGGTCGCTCGCCGAGGCTGCGGCAGTGCGGGCAAATACGACGTACCATCCGCTGGGCTACAACACCCAAAAGGGCTGAAGATGTATAGAAAGGTTCCACACCTAGATGCGACAATCGGAAGGACACGCTAGCTGCATCGTTGACATGAATGGAGGAAAGGACAAGATGGCCAGTAAGAGCAGCCTGAGCACCGGTGTTAGCTGTATCATTGTCGCGCATTTCGCCAACCAAGATGACATCGGGGTCCAAGCGCATAATAGCCCTCAGACCTCTAGCGAAGGTTATGCCGGCTTTGGGATTGACCTGAATCTGGTTGATGTCGTCAAAGTAGTATTCAATGGGCTCTTCAATTGTTACAATGCTACGTTCCCTCCGGTCGAGTTCATTAATTGAGGCATAGAGTGTCGTTGTCTTGCCTGAACCGGTAGGGCCGGCAACCAGGACCAATCCAAAGGGACTGCCGAGCATTCGTCGGTATCTCTGTAAGTCATCGGAAAGGAACCCCACCTCAGCCAACTGGTGCAGAGAGCGGGACTTGTCGAGAATGCGCAACACCATAGTTTCACCGTAGGCACTGTCAATAGTGGCAGCGCGAATATCTATGTCTCTTGAATCTACAGTGACCGACAATTGACCGTCCTGAGGGAGTCTGCGTTCAGCAATGTTCATACCAGCCAGGATCTTCATCCTTGA
>JBFMDE010000032.1:16164-18619 GCA_040754215.1 Chloroflexota bacterium | reverse complement strand
CACAGGCACCAGGACGATCCATGCAGAACTCCGCCTCAAAGACCCGAACGTGGCCCGACTGCTCAGCTATGACCGGTACCCCCGCTTCAGCCTCATAGACCACTTCCTGAGTCCGGATATCGGCCTGGGACAGTTTGCCGCCTGTGACTATGAGGAGCTGGGTGACTTCGCCGACCGCCCCTACGAGTGCGCGGTGGAGGCCCTCGGACAGAAGATGAGCATCTCGCTCCGCCGCCAGGCCGGCCTGCGCCTCCAGGGCCGGGCGCTGCCTTTCATGGTGAGGAAGGTCCTTCTCCTGGAGGCGGGCCAAGAGGTGCTGGAGGTCCAGTACCGCGTCAAGAACGCCAGTCACCTCCCCGCCTCAGGCGTATTCGGCATCGAGTGGAACATAAACCTGCTGGGCGGAGGGCACAACGACCAGGCATACTACGAGGTCCCGGGCAAGAAGCTGGACGATGCCCACCTGGACTCCACCGGCGGACTCCCCCAGGTCAGCACCATCATCATGGGCAACCGGCACCTCGGCATCAGGCTCGAGCTCTCGCTACAGCCGGCGGCGGAGGTATGGCGTTTCCCGGTGGAAACGGTTTCCAACTCCGAAGATGGCATTGAGGGGCTGTACCAGGCCAGTTGCCTGCTCATCAGGGTGCCTTTCAACCTGGAGCCGCAGCGGGAGACGGGGGTCACGCTGACGTGGTCCCAGCGTTAGGGCTATAATAGTGACACCGTAGGGTAAGAGAGGGACTGAATACCATCATGTCTCCCCGATGGGATGGGCCGCTCAAGAAAATAGACGACTACCGCTGGGAAATACCACGGGACTATAAGAAGGGGATGAGGGTACCCGGCCTCATCTATGCCGACGAGAAGATGCTGGAGTCGGTGCGACAGGAGCAGGCCCCGGAGCAGGTGGCAAACGTGGCCTTCCTCCCCGGCATCGTGGGCTATTCGCTGGCCATGCCCGACATCCACTGGGGCTATGGCTTCGCCATCGGCGGCGTGGCCGCCACCACGGTGAAGGACGGCGTGGTCTCCCCCGGCGGGGTGGGCTACGACATCAACTGCGGCGTGCGCCTCTTCCGCACCAGCCTCACTGAGGAGGAGGTCAGGCCCAGGATACGCGACCTCGTCAGCGCGCTTTTCACCAACGTCCCCTCCGGCCTCGGCTCCGAGGGAAAGATACGCCTCAGCGAGAAGGAGCTCGACCAGTTGCTGGTCGAGGGCGCCCGCTGGGCTGTAGAACGCGGTTTCGGCACGGCGGAGGACCTGGAGGTCACCGAGGACGGCGGTTGCCTGGAGGGGGCCGACCCCGAGAAGGTGAGCGCCAGGGCCAGGAAGCGGGGGCTGCCCCAGTCTGGCAGCCTGGGGTCGGGCAACCACTTCATCGAGGTACAGGTGGTGCGCGAGATATACGACCCGGCTGCAGCAGGGGCCATGGGTATAGACGGGGCGGGGCAGGTGCTGCTGCTGGTGCACACCGGGTCCCGCGGACTCGGCCACCAGGTATGCGACGACCACCTCAGGGTCATGGAACAGGCGGTGCGGAAGTACGGCATTGACCTTCCCGACCGTCAGCTCGCCTGTGCGCCGCTCAGCTCCCCGGAGGGACGGGACTACCTGTCGGCGATGGCCTGCGCAGCCAACTATGCCTGGGCCAATCGCCAGTCCATTGGACACTGGGCCAGAGAATGCTTCCTCCGCGTCTTCAGCAAGGGCCCGCGCGACCTCGGGATCGCGCAGGTCTATGACGTGGCGCACAATATCGCCAAGCTGGAGACACACCTGGTCAACGGCCAGAAGGTGAAGGTCTGCGTACACCGCAAGGGGGCCACCAGGGCCTTCCCTGCCGGACACCCCGGTGTGCCCGCACGCTACCGCGACGTGGGGCAGCCGGTGCTCATCCCGGGAGACATGGGGCGCTGCTCCTTCGTAGCTGTGGGCACGGAGAGGGCGATGCAGGAGACCTTCGGCTCCACCTGCCACGGCGCCGGCAGGGTGCAGAGCCGCCATGCGGCCAAGCGTGCCCAGAGGGGCAGCGACGTGGTCCATGCCCTCGAGGCAAAGGGCATCACGGTGATGGCCGACTCCATGGCCTTCCTTGCCGAGGAAGCGTCGGAGGCCTACAAGGACGTCACCCGCGTGGTGGACGTGGTGCACAAGGCTGGCATCTCCCGCAAGGTGGCCATGGCCACGCCCCTCGGCGTGGTCAAAGGCTAGGAGGTACCTGAGATGGCACGGTCCAAGCCGCTCTACATCAAGCTGCCGCCGCCGAGCAACAAGGGCAGCGTCTCGGTCGAGGCGGCGATGCTGGCACGCCGCTCGGTGCGCCGCTTCCGCGCCGAGGCCATGACCCTCCCCGAGCTCTCCCAGGTGCTATGGGCAGCCCAGGGGGTCACCAGCGCCAGGCATGGCCTGAGGACCGTTCCCAGCGCCGGGGCCACCTACCCGCTGGAGG
>JBFMDE010000032.1:0-16064 GCA_040754215.1 Chloroflexota bacterium | reverse complement strand
CGCTTCCGCGCCGAGGCCATGACCCTCCCCGAGCTCTCCCAGGTGCTATGGGCAGCCCAGGGGGTCACCAGCGCCAGGCATGGCCTGAGGACCGTTCCCAGCGCCGGGGCCACCTACCCGCTGGAGGCCTTCGTCCTCGTCGGGAAGCACACGGTGGACGAGCTGGAGGCAGGGGTATACCGCTACGACCCGCAGGCCAACTCCCTCGGACTGCACAGAGAAGGGGACCTGAGGATGGAGCTTGCGACGGCCGCGCTGGACCAGAGCTTCGCCGCCCGCGCCCCGGCGTGCATCGTCATCTGTGCCGTCTACCAGCGCACCTGTTTCCGCTACGACAGGCGTGGGGAGCGGTACGTGCACATGGAGGCAGGCCACGCGGCGCAGAACATCCACCTGGCGGCGGTAGCCCTCAAGCTGGGCACGGTGGTCATCGGCGCCTTCGACGACGACGAAGTCCAGAAGACCCTGGGCCTGGAGTCCCAGCTCAAGCCACTATGCCTCATGCCCCTCGGCAAGCCGGTGTAGCCAGAGAGTCGCCATACCCAGTAGCTGGCTCCCGGGGTCAACGGCACGATGAAATATACTTCCCAATAGTGCTTGCCAATTATGGAAGTATATGGTAGGATGCAAGAGAGGAGGTCGCATATATGCGAGGGAAGACAAAGAAGGCCACATTCAACCTGCACACCGATGTTCTGGCGGCCTTAGACGAGATTATGGCTCGAAGGATGGTGCCCAGCAAGAACGCTCTGGTTGAGCAGGCGCTGCTCAAAGAGTTGAAAGAGTTGCGGAGACAAGTACGACAAAGACTATGGCAAGAAGGGGCTAAAGACACCTTGTTGCTCAAGGATGTTGAGGGTGTTGAGGCCGCTTTCCGGGCTGCAGATGCTGAAACTGCCCGGAGGATAGGCTGATGCCGGCTTTTCTGTGGTCAGTTTTTGAGGCCGATCTTGACCCTGTGGCAGGAGCTGAACAGAAAGGTACGCGTCCGGTACTCATAGTGAGCAACGAGGAATTCAACCAGGCTATGCCTAATGTTACAGTCCTGCCCCTGACGTCAACGAAACGCCGGTTATATCCCTGCGAGGTCCTTTTGCCAGCAGGAAAAGCAGGGCAGCCTTTAGAATCTATTGTGATGGCTCACCAGATAAGGACCATCTCAAAGCAACGGTTGGAAAGATTGCTCGGCTATCTTGATGACACCCAGCTTCAGCATGAAGTACATAGAGCTATAAAAGAGCACCTGGATATGGAGTAATTTCGTAGCGTGCCACCGTGTCCCGGTGGTCATCGGCGCCTTCGACGACGACGAGGTCCAGAAGACCCTGGGCCTGGAGTCTCAGCTCAAGCCCTTGTGCCTCATGCCCCTGGGCAAGCCGGTGTAGCAAGCACACAATTCGCCATTATACGAGCCCTAGGAGACATGCGTATGCAGCATTTGTCCCTTTTGTTCCACCTACCATAGGATAGGGTTGTCTCCCCAATGAGGGCGCTCTTGCAGCGAAGGGCCGGTCCCCTTATATGAACCCAAGGAGACGGGGAAGAAACAGGGTCAACTGAGGCACGTAGGTGGTGAGAAGGACTACAGGAAGACAGCCGAACAACATGAATCTCACGGAATAGCCCATGAACTGGGGAAGAGGGATATTGGCCACAACCCCTGCCATAAACATGTTGGGTGCTACCGGGGGCGTTATCCCCCCAAGTCCCAAGTTCACCGCCAGGATGGCACCGAACTGGAGAGGGTTCACCCCTATCCTGTCCATCAGCGGCATCAGCAGGGATGCAGCCAGCAGGGTGCCATTGACATCATCCATCAGCATGCCGAGCATGAAGAGGAAGAGGTTTACCAAAAGCAAGATGATAACTTTGTTCTCGGAAAGGCCGACTATCAGTTCGGCGATTTGCTGAGGCACCCGAATCAGGTTCAGAATTCGGGCAAAGACGGCGATAATACACAATAGGATGAGAACCGCACCCACTGCTCGCCCGGTAGTCACCGCAGTAGTACCGATGTCCTTAGCCTTCAGCTTCCGGTAGAAGAACACCCCGATGACCACAGCCAAGAAGACGGCCACCGCCGAGGCCTCGGTCGGTGTGAAAACCCCGCTGAATATGCCGCCCAGAATCACTACTGGCATCATGAGGGCCCATGCACCAGAATAGGCTCTCTTGGCCACTGTCCTGGCGATTTTGCCCGTGGTCGGCTTCTCTTCGCCGTAAGGTGAACTCAAGGGCAGCTTACGCACGGAGAAGTAGTGGATAATCCCAAACAATGTCGCCAGAATGATTCCAGGAATGATCTCAGCAATGAAGAGCGCAGCGATAGAGACCTTGGCGGCCATTCCGTACACAATGAGGGGGATGCTCGGGGGAATTAGCTGTCCCAGGATGCCACAACTACCCACCAGGGCCGTGGTGTAGCGTCGTGGATACCCCAGGGCTTCCATTCGCGGCAGCACTACAGTCCCAATGGTCGCGACAGTAGCTACGGATGAACCCGAGATTGCGCCGAAGAACATGGAACTGAGGATCACCACCGGCCCCAGTCCCCCCTTTATCCTGCCCACCAGGGCGTCGGCAAAGTCTATTAGTCTGTCCGAGATCCCTGCCGAACTCATAAGCTGCCCCGAGAATATGAAAAGGGGCACAGCAATCAAGGTGAAGGAATTCACGGAACGAAAAGCAGTTACCGGCGGGAACTCAAAGCCCACGCCTGTTATGAGGATAGCGAGCAGAGTAACAAAGCCAAAGCTGAAGACGAGGGGCAGTCCGGCCAAGATGAGGACCAGGAGCAATCCGACGATGCCGAGGAGCAGAAAGCCCTCCAATGTCGTCTACTCCCTGCTTGCTCCGGTCCAACCGCGCAGTCGCTTCATCCTCCTGACAAGGTTCTGAAGGAAAAAGATGCCCATTAGGATTGGGCCAACTACCATGGCCGCCTTGGGAATCAACAATGGCATCCCTGTGGTAGGAGACTCTTGCCAGGGCGTATAGGCAAACCACGCATAGGGGATAGTCCACCACAACAAGATGCCGGTAAAGACAAGTCCCAGGGCCTCCAGGACAGTCTCCCAGATAAAGACAGCCCTCTGGTTCTTCACGATGAGGCTCACCAGATCAACACGGATGTGACCTCCCACGCGAGTAACGAGGGCCGCACCAAGGAAGATCATCCAGACCAGAAGTAGCCTGCTGAGCTCATCGGTCCAGGGCACCGACCCTCTAAGCCAATATCGATGGACTACTTCGTAGAGCGTGGCTGCCGTCATCACACCCAGGCTGCCTAGCACAAACGCCTTCTCGCCAAGTCCGACCAGTCTTCCCATCCCCTTTTGCCCAGACCTCCTCGGATTGCGTAACAAGCGAACAACAAACTGTTTGCCCGGGGTGGGGAGAGAGCCTGCCCACCCCAGGCACCGGTGATGACCCCGTTGACTACTACTTGGCCCGGCTGGCTGCCTCTTCTACCGCTGCCTTGCCGATGACGCCGGAAAGCTGGGACCAGAAGTCGCGGGCAGTGGTCAGCCATGCCTGTTTTTCAGCCTCGGTCAGTTGGTCAAAGCGGATAACCTTCGTACCTGCTTGCTCCATCTTCTTGAGGTAGTCCTCGTCCGTCTTTTCGACCTGCTCGTTCAGCCAGGCACCAGCCTTCTCAGCCTCTTCTAGGAATATCTTCTGATATTCCGCAGGCAGCTTCTGCCATGTGCCCAGGTATACTTGCAGAGGTATAGCCTCATACACCTGCCTCAGGTGAGTATAGTAAGGGGTCTGTTCCTTCAGATAGGCATAGGTAATCATGGGTCCGTTGTCCTGACCATCGGCAGTACCGGTCTGGAGAGCAGTGAACACTTCCCCAAAGGCCATCTGAATGGTAGAAGCGCCGTAGTTCTGGTATTCCAGGCGGTCCACCTCAAAGGGCGGTGTCCTGAGCTTGAGCCCCTTGAGGTCAGCAGGCACACGGACTGGCCTCTTGGTATTGGATACCCCTAGGGCGCCGGTCATCAAGAACGAGAGCACCTTCAGGTTCAACTCCTCTGCCCGCTTGCCGACCAGTTCGGTGAGCCAACCACCGGGCTTGAACATCTCTCGGGCCTCCTGATAGGAGGCAGCCATATAGTCCATGTAGAGGATATTGAACAGAGGGTCAAACTGCGGCAGGAGTAACCCTATCGTTATATCCACACCCCCCGTCACCTGGGCCTCGGTGATTTCATACCAGTCCCCAAGCTGCCCACCGGGATAAAAATCTATGTCAACCTTCCCCTGGGTTCGGCTCTCGACACCGTTCATAAACATCACGGCAGCCTGGCCATGCGGGTCTTCAGCCTTGTCCGCAATGGCGAACTTCAACTTAAATGTGGGTAATGCTGTGGCCGTCGGCGTTGTTGGGGCAGCAGCCTGGCACGCCATGAGAAGGGAAGACAGTACCAGGAGACCCGCCAGCAGACCCAGAACAATTGTCTTTCCAGAACTCCTTTTCATGTTCTTCCTCCTGTCATCATCTCATTTCCCTTTGTCTGTGCGGATTCCCGGCCACTCAGCTCATAACTCCGCCTCCTTTAGTTCACGGGTCCGCTGCGTCGGCTCCTCCTACATCACATAAGCTACGAACCCGAACCGGGTCACTGCGGTGTTCAATAGCAATTATGGGCCAAACGAGCACGGCGGTCAGTAATCTGAATTACAATCTAGAGTGGCTCGGCCGGGACTGGTCTGGTCAGCTACGCTCAGAACCCACCAGGTAGTGCACCAGAAGGGGGTAGATATCAGAAGGTTGGAGAGGTGACCTTAGTCTACAGCGAACGTGCAACCGGGGACCGTCCACCCCCTGCACCACGAAGCAAACTAGGCCAGCCCCAGATAATCCATCAACAGCCGACGGGATATGACGTAGTGTCCATCGTCGGAGACCGACAAAAGTCCCCGTCTCCGTAGGTTCGCCAGAGCTTTGGTAACGGTAGGCCTAGCCAGTCCTACAAGGTCCGCGAGCTCTTGGTGGGTTATGTCAATACCCGCCTGAAAGAACTGGGGGGTGAAATCGCCCCTGCGTACGCTAATGCGTACAAGTTCACTAGTCAGGCGTTGCTCTGGGGTCATCAACACAGTTTCAGCCAGTTTGTCCTGAAGTTGTGCCACCATCTTGGCGTATACCACGGTGAACGCTGACAGAATCTCGGGGAATTGGGCAAGTCCCAGCGTCAGTCTCTGGGTATTGATCTCTCTCACAACGCTGCACTCGGAGGACTCAGCAATGTAGTCAAAGGAGGTATTGTGCTGGGAAGAGACCATAGGAACGCTCCCGAAAACGTCACCTGGCTCGGCAGACCAACCAACAAAACGCCTGCCGCTGTCCTTGCCTATGACGAATAGGTTCACTCGGCCTGCCAAGACAATGAAGGTCTTCCCGGTACCTCGGTAGGCGTCCCTTATCACGGAACCTCTTGCGTATCGAAGTATCGTGGAGCAATCATAAATATAGCGTCGGGCGGAGGTTGACAAAGCCCGACAAAGGGGAAACTCATCTCCAACTGAAGTGTCCTGTTGCCCTGTCGTAGTGTTGGGCTTGCGACTCAGGCCTAATATCGAGCCGCCCCCCTGTCCACGCCTGTAATCTAGATAACTGACCATCCTATCCTCCACCCAGTATACTTTACCCTAGAGGTTAGCCGAAAGGAGCTAGCCGATAGGCGTAGGGATATCAACAGGCACCGATACAAGTATACCACTTCCACAACTGTCAAAACACAGCGGATCCTTCGGATACCTTCGACCTTGCGAAGAAGTATAGCTTTTGCCAGGCAAGTGCCGGGGCAGACCGTGCAACCAAGCCTGACAATCCACCTGAGGAAACCGATGAAGCGGAGGTCATGATAACGTGGCGACGATTGACTATTCCAAGAGAACAATCGGTGCGGTCGTTGAGGACAAAGCTAGAATGCTAGGAGACAAGACGTTCCTCATATTCGGAGACCAGCAGATAAGCTACGCGAAGATGAATGAGAACGCCAATAAGGTCGCCAATGCATTGGCGGATATGGGTGTCAAAAAGGGTGACAACGTCATCATAATATCACCCATCTGCCCTGAATACATTCATGCTTGGTTTGGCCTCGCTAAGCTCGGTGCCATTGAGGTAACTTTAAATGACAGGCTGCGTGGTTCTCTACTTCGTCATGAAATAGATTTCTCCGACGCGGAAATCATCATGATGGACCATTCTCTCGCCGCCAGAATAGGTGAGATTGAAGCCGAACTGAAGAACCTGAAGAGGGCCATTGTTTGGGTTGGAGGACAGGGTGATACGGCTGTAAAGCCAAAGGTTGATCTGACTGTCCCCGTAACACCGTGGTCTGACCTTCTCTCCTTCCCTGATACCGCACCTAAAGCGGATGTCAGGCATTATGACCCATACAATATGCAATACACCTCGGGAACAACCGGGCCGCCTAAGGCGTGTCTGTTGCCTCATAACATGGCTATCCATTATTGTGAGCTTATCAACAAGTACATGAAGACCACCGGCGATGATGTGGTCTGGAACTTCTTTCCTCTATACAATCTCACTGGTCAGCTTGAAACCACCTTCGAAGCTTTTCTGGCGGGCGCCAGACTGGTCTATACTCAAGGATGGGACCCCAAGACCTTCTGGGACACCGTCAGGAAGCAGAAGATAACCCAGACTTGGTTTTATGGGCGGGTCCTAGCTGCTCTGCTCAACGAACCACCGAGCCTTGATGACCGGAATCATACCCTCAGGGTTGTCAGCGCGGTACCTTGTCCAGCAGATTTGGACCGGCAATTTCGTGAAAGATTCGGCACTGTCCTGCTTGAGGTATGTGGGATGACCGAAGTTGGCATCACCAACTATCGCCCGCTTGATGACCCCAGGTTTGGCTCCGCTGGTCCGGCGAACTGTGGTGTTGATGTGAAGATATTCGATGATGAAGACAATGAGCTCTCACCTGGGCAGATAGGAGAAATAGTCTATCGCCCACAGAAGCCCTACATCATGTTTTTCGGTTATCACAAGATGCCTGAGGTGACCGTGAAGATGTGGAGGAATTTCTGGGCTCATTCGGGAGACCTCGGTGTCATCGATCAAGAAGGATGGCTCTACTTCAAGGGAAGAAAGGGCGAGCGCATCCGCACAAAAGGTTTCGTGATCAATGCCCCCCAGGTCGAGGAGATACTCAACAAGCACCCAAAGGTCATGGAGACTGCTGTGATCGGTGTTAAGGCCGAATATGGTGAGGAGGAGGTCATGGCCTTTGTGGTTCCCAGGGAAGGCCAGAAGGTCGTGCCGGAAGAATTGATGCAGTTTTGCGAAAAGGAGATGCCATATTATATGGTGCCTCGATACATCGAGTTCCGGGAGAAGTTGCCCAAAACGGAAGGCACACTCAGGGTGACAAAAGACAGACTGCGTGAAGAAGGTGTCAGTGAAAGGACATGGGATAGGAAGAAGGCGGGCTACGAGCTGAAGAGGTAGTAGAGGGATTCCCAGAGTACTTGGACGTAATGTTCGAAGCGAATCGTAGAGATGCCCTGTGGAATGCCCCCAGACTGAGGAGGGAGAAGCGATGAGTTCACGTGAACAACATGCAGAAGAGAGGCTGAAAAGGCTACTAGATGCTGCCAGCGAGCAGAATAGGAATCGTTGGGCATTGCAGTGGAAAGAGCGCGGCAAAAAGGTGGTCGGCGTTTTTGACCAATATGTACCAAGGGAAATCATCTGTGCCGCCGGTATGTTGCCATGGCGAGTCATTGGAACACAGCAAGCTAGCACTCCTTTGGCCGAACGTTATCGCCCTCTCAACACCTGCCTTTACTGCAACCATGTCCTAGAATCGTTGCTGGCAGGTCAACTCGACTTCCTTGAGGGGGCCGTGTTTACTGATTGGGATGATGACCAACGGCGTCTTTACGATGCTTTCGCCTATTGTGGCCGGCTTCCTTTCAACCGAATGGTCCACTTACCTCACCAAGACTCTGAGCTCGCCTATCAACACTACATGAAAGGCCTAGCTGGGCTGGCACGCGAACTTGAGCAACTGAGTGGCGTTTCTGTCACAGACGATGCCCTGCGTAAGGCCATTGAGGTCTGCAACAAGACACGTCGGCTATTGAAAAGGGTGTATGCGCTGCGTAAGAAAAAAGTCCCTCCTCTTTCAGGCGCAGAAGTTCTGGCACTGACCACAGCAGCTTTTGTAATGCCCAATCACGAATTCAACCAAGAATTGGAGGCCTTGCTTCCCTATTTGAAAACGCGCCGGACTTCTTTGAAGCCGGTCAAACCCAGACTCCTGGTAGCCAGTGACAGGCTGGACAATCCCACTTATCTGCAGTTGATTGAAGATGTAGGATGTCTGGTGGCCATGGATGATATAGACACCGGAAGCAGGTATTTCTGGCAGATGGTAGAGACTGAATCAGGATCAAGCCCGCTGTACGCTCTATCAAAGAGCTATATCACACAACCCGCTTGTCCTCGGATGTTCTTCTGGGAAAGGCAGGTGGAGCAGGTGATAGCCTGGGTCAAGGAATACCGATGCGATGGTGTCCTTAACTTCCCCCAGATGTATAGCTTCAATCGCCTGTTTGCCGCACCCTATTTCAAGGAAAGGCTCACGGAGGTAGGCATACCGGTAGCTACCCTGTTGAGAGAGTACCACCTCAGCGGCGAGGGTCAGCTTCGCACCCGTATTGGAGCTTTTCTTGAAATGTTGCAGTGACAGGCAAGTCGCATGCGAAGATACTTCTGAGGTTGCAGATAATGTGGCCAAACGGGGCTCTGAATATGCCGGGGAAGGGAGAGGAACGAACAGAAGAATACACCACATAGCAAGGTGGCTTTGACCACTGGCTCAACATGGTTAGTGCCTGCAAATAGCCGGACGGAGGACGAAATGGACTTGTTGGAAAAGGAAATCGCTAAGTATGAGAGAAGGGTGAAGAAGATCGAGGATAACCCTGACCCCAAGATGATGAAGTCCAATAAGCTGCTTTACGAGTTACAGCGTGATTACTACAAACAGCTACTCAATGAATGGCAGGAGGGAAGGCCCTTTGCCTATTTTGAAGATGTTGCTCCCTACAGAGTGCTCTTGGCCATGGGCCTGCGTCCTATCTGGTTAGAAATACTCGGCGACTATCTACCCCGTCAGGAAGTAAAAGAGTATCTTGAGCTAGCTCGGGCTGCGGGCTTCCCCGACAATGCCTGCGATCGAGTTCAGCTGAGCGCCGGCGTTTTCTTGGCTGGCGCGCGAGGGGACATTCCGGCACCTAGGTTTTCTGTCACCCTGCAGGGTGACTGTGATGGGATAACGCAAGTCGCTTTGTGGGCGGGGCGTCGCTTCAAGATTCCCTTCATGGGCCTGGATGTACCTTTTGGGGACGATTGGGAATCGCTGAAGTACATGGAAGCTCAGATCCGCGACATGATCCAACTGGTCGAAGAAAAGGTGCCAGGAGCACACAAGCTGGATGAAGAAAAGCTAGTGGAATACCAGGAGATTGAAAAACAGCGCCAGCATGTAGAGGCAGAAATCCTGGAGATAGCCAAGGCAAAGCCCTGCCCTCTGGCAGGCAGAGATGCCCTAAGGATTCCTCCCTGGCATATCTGCGATGATCCCAGGGTCGTGGATTACTACCGCGAAATGCGTGACGAACTCAAAGCAAAGACGAGCAAGAAGGAAGGCATTGCTATTGAGGAGAAGGCTCGGGTGATGTGGCTCGTTAGTGCTCCGTTCTTTACCGATGGCTTTCGCTTTCTGGAGGAACGAGGCATAGCGGTACCCCTGTATGAGGTTGGCCCTGGTGTACCCATGGTACGTCAAATAGGTGACGATAGGCAGTATGGTAGACACTTGACCCCCTTGGAGGAAGAAGCGGCCCGCTGTGTTACGCCACGCTGGAACGGTCCGCTGGAGAGGCGGTGGGGTGACATATATGCACGATGCAAGCAGTACGGGATTGACGGTCTGGTCCATTTTCAGCAGCCAGGTTGTCAGACATGCATAGCTCACGCCAGGGTAATCGCTGATAAGGCTGAAAGGGAACTGGGCATACCCAGCCTGGAAGTGGAAGGCTATTGCCAGGATGCGGAGAGGCACAACGAGGTGGAATTCGCAAACAAGGTGAGCAGCTTCGCAGACTGGTTGCTCGAGCGCAAGAAACCGGACCGGGGAGGGGGTTCAGGTTCGCCTAAATAGCCAGCACGAGGCAGAGATAAAATTTTCGTTCGCCTTAGTTGGAACGGCCCGGCACACCACCGAACGAAAAGCCCCCATGTGGAGCATAGCGGACCGTTGCCCTAGAATGGGGCCTGCCTCGGCTCGCGATCGGGCAGCCTTGCCGAGATTCTGAGATACTTGGTATGTGACTTCGGCGATGGGTTCCGTTGGCGGGACAGAGTTCATGGCAGACAGGTATGAAAGCTAAACTCCGTAATCAGATAGCTTTGGTAACTGGCTCAACCCAGGGTCTGGGCAGAGCCATAGCACTCAAGTTTGCCGAAAACGGAGCAGACATTGTGGTGAACAGCATGTTCCCCGAAGAGGCCCCTCCGATCTTGAAGGAACTGGGGGGCTCGGGAGTCAAAGCCGTCTTCGAAGAGGCCGACATCACCGACTATCAATCGGTTAAACACATGGTCACCAGAGCAGTGAATCGGATGGGCAGGATTGACATCCTGGTCGCCAGTGGTGGTGCGACAGGAGGAATGCTAATGCCTAGATACTTTCACGAAACCGACCCGGATTCTTATGTGGATGTGGCTAAGTCGCAATGGTTCAGTCGCCTTTACTGCGTGAGGGCCGTATTGGACCACATGATCGCTCGACAGAGAGGTAAGATCATAATGATCACCACAGACGCCGGCAGGTGGCCCACTCCGGGTGAGTCCGTTATCGGTGGAGCCGGCGCTGCCATAGTGATGGCGACCAAAGTTCTGGCTGCGGAATTCGCCCGATGGCAAATCCGTGTGAACACCATCAGCACAACGGTAATCAGGAATACCCCTGGTGGGCAAATCGCCCTGGACAACCCTGCCGCCAAGGTATTCGAGAAGGCCTTGAAGCGTCAGCCTTTTCCGGTTGGCACCGGTGACATCGCCGAGGCAGCTCTGTTTTTGGCCTCGCAGGATTCGGACCAGATTACGGGCCAGGTTCTCAGCGTTAACGGCGGCCTTTGCTTTCCTGGCTAGTTTGATATCGTTGGCATTCCCGCAAGGTGAGCCAAGAGCATAGCTGGTGCAAAATCGGACGGTTTCGGGACGCCGAACGCCATAGCATGGAACCATACACCCATTTGAAACGCCGAAGACTATTCATCGGTTTCCTGCGTAGTCCTCAGAAGGACAGCGGCAGCGCATTCATGAGGAGGTAGATTGAGATGGTTTCCTTTGAACTTACCCAGGATCAACTGGAGTGGCAGAAGAAGACTCGGGCCTTCGTAGAAAAAGAGGTCAAGCCAGCCGGCCTGCGAATAGACCGAAACCCCGACCACAAGTCGCGCTTCGACTGGGACATCATCAAGAAGCTGGCCAAAGAAGGCATCTGGGCTCTCTATATCCCCAAAGAATACGGGGGTGCCGGACTCGATGCGTTGACTCTCGCCATCATCCAGGAAGAAATCGCGGCGGGTGACGCTGGTATCGCATTCACTGCCGCTTTGACTTGGTTCTCGTACATTCAATTCGGAGGCAGGGAGGAGCAAAAAAGGAAATACATACCCCCGTTTTGCGACAGGGAAAACCCCAAGCTATCTGCGATGGGTCTAACAGAGCCAGGGTCTGGCTCAGACCCGGCTTCCATATCTACTACGGCCAAACTAGAGGGAGATGAGTACGTTATCAACGGCACCAAGTGTTTTTTTACTAACGGCGGCCTAGCCGATCCATACGTCATCATCGCCACTGCCGACAGGAGCAAGGGGGCACGCGGTATCAGTGCGTTTGTTGTTCCTGCCGATGCAAAGGGCCTTTCCATAGGCAAAGTGGAAGACAAGATGGGCTTTCGCTCCTCTCAAACAACCGAACTCAGCTTGAAAGATGTGCGCGTGCCCAAGGAGGACCTGCTCGGCGAGGAGGGGCGCGGCCTTACAATTGCGCTGGCGTCTATCGACTTCGCCCGGGTGCTCAACGCTGGCGTCCTAGGTGTGGGGCTTGCCCGGGCCGCCTATGAGACCGCCCTTGGGTTTGCCCGGGAGAGAGTGCGCTTTGACAAAGCAGGCCTCGAGCAACAGACCATCTCATTCGCTCTGGTTGACATGGCTACCACAATCGAGGCAGGCCGGCTCTTGGCGTGGAAGTGCTGCTCAATGATGGATAGCAACGTCCCGTACACCACAATGGGGGCGATGACCAAGTTGTTCGGCAGTGACCTGGCGGTGAAGGTCACCACTGACGCGGTCCAGATCGTCGGACTGCATAGCTACAGTGACCAATACCCGGTAGAGAAATACATGCGCGATGCCAAGCTGCTCCAAATATACGAAGGCACAAATCAGGTTCAGCGGGTTATCGTAGCCAGGCAGTTGATTGCCAGCTAAACGGCTCCGTTCCCAGGCAGGGGACACTACCAAGCTTCCCCGGAACAGTCCCAAGGCAAGAGAATGGACATTGTAGTATGCATCAAACAGGTCCCCGACACCGCGGAGATGAAGAGGGTCAGAACTGATCCCAGTACGGGGACCATCATCAGGGAGGGCGTCCCCAGCATTGTTAACCCCTTCGACGAATTCGCCGTCGAGGAATCGGTTCGCCTCAAGGAGAAGCACGGCGGCACAGTGACCGCAATAACCATGGGCCCTCCTCAGGCCCTGGACGCACTGGTGAAGTGCCTGGCAATGGGGGCTGACAAGGCGATTCTGATCTGCGACCGCTCTTTCGCGGGTTCAGATACCCTGGCAACGTCGTATACCCTCGCCGCAGCCATAAGGAAAACTGGCAAGTTCGACTTGATCTTCTGTGGGCAACAGGCAATTGACGGTGACACCGCTCAGGTCGGCCCAGGCATAGCGGAAAACCTACACATCCCCCAGATCACTTACGTGAATAAGGTTGAGGTAGATGGCAAGGTTGTGACGGCATGGCGGGAGACCGAGGCCGGTCTGGAGGTGGTGCAGTGCCGTGTCCCGGTACTGCTCACTGCTACCAAAGGGATCAACGAGCCTCGAGTGCCCAGTTTCAGTGCCATTGCCGAGGCGATTGAGAAGGAGGTGCCCACCTGGACGGTGAACGACCTGGAGGTGAATAGAGAGAGGCTGGGGTTGGAGGGTTCTCCGACCCGGGTGATAAGGGTATGGACACCGGAACCCAGGAGCGGTGGGCAGATACTGAAAGGTGAGGCGACGGAGCTAGCCAGAAGGCTGGCCCAGGTATTGCGAGATGAGGGGATAGTCTGACGCATCCAAAAAGGTGAGGCATGGGAATCACGGTCGTTAAGGATAAGTGCACCGGCTGCAAGAAGTGCCTCAGCATTTGCCCCTTCGGGCAAGTGGAGATTCTAGACAAGAAAGCGTTGATCAAAGAGGGCTGCACCCTCTGCGGGGCCTGTCAGGATGTGTGTGACTTCGAGGCCATCGTTATCGAGCGGGGTGTGGTCAAAGGCACCGGGGACATTGAGCAATACAAGGGCGTGTTCGTCTTCGCCGAGCAACATGAGGGGAAGCTAATGGGTTGTACCCTCGAGCTTCTCGGTGAAGGCAGGGGCCTGGCGGACAAGCTGGGCGAAGAATTAGCGGCGGTGCTTGTGGGTCACAATGTGGAATCGGTGTGCGACGCCCTGTTTGCTCATGGAACTGATACGGTATACCTTGTTGAGGCAGAGGCCCTGGGGCATTATCAGACGGAGCCCTACGCTGCGGCGCTTTCCGCTGTGGTCGCCAAGTACAAGCCATCGATCGTGTTGTATGGAGCTACCACCACCGGCCGTGACTTGGCGCCACGGGTGGCAGTGCGCCTGCAGACTGGGCTTACCGCCGACTGCACCGGCCTGAACATCGAAGAACAATCGGGGCTGCTCTTGCAGACTCGCCCAGCCTTTGGTGGTAATATCATGGCGATGATCAAGTGCGCTAATCACCGCCCCCAAATGGCCACCATCCGACCTAAGGTGATGAAGAAGCCAATGCCCGACCCGTTGAGGAAGGGCAAGATGGTGCGGGTGGAGGTAAGCATGAACCCCAAGAACATCCGCACCAAGGTCGTTGATGTCATCAAGCAAGCCGTTCAGGGTGTTCCCCTCGAGGAGGCCGAGATCGTGGTGTCTGGCGGCAGGGGGCTGGGCTCGGCGGAGAACTTCAAGGTGGTGGAGGAACTGGCCAGGGTTCTCGGAGCTGCGGTAGGTGCTTCCAGGGCCGCAGTGGACGCAGGATGGAAACCCCACTCCTGTCAGGTGGGGCAGACCGGCAGAACCGTCTGCCCCAAGCTTTACATTGCCTGTGGCATCTCGGGAGCGCTTCAACATCTGGTGGGCATGCAGACCTCTGACATTATCGTGGCCATCAACAAAGACCCCGAGGCCCCGATATTCAAGGTGTGCACCTATGGGATCGTGGGGGACCTCTTCCACGTGGTTCCGGCGCTGACTAAAGAGTTGAAACTGATGCTCCAGGGGAGCTTGGGCATGGGAAGCAAATAGGACTATGAAGGAGAGACAGATGGAAATCCAATATCAGACCACTAAGAGGCAGGAGTTCTTTCGCCAATCGGTGAGGAAACTGGCACAGCGGATAATAGCTGCCCGAGTGGCCGACATTGACAATGCCACGGTGTTCCCCCCGGACATAGTCCAGGCGCTGGGTGAGAATCATTTGTTGGGGCTGCTCATCCCGAAGGAGTACGGAGGGGAGGGAGCCGGCTTTCTGGACTGTTGCATCATGATTGAGGAGCTGGGCAGGGTTTGCTGCACCTCCGCGGTTGTGTGCGCCACCCAAAACTTGGCAGCCAGGCTCATCATGGCCAGGGGCAATGAGGAACAAAAGGGGAAATACCTGGGCAAACTTGCTTCTGGTGAGGCTATCTGCGGTGTCGCCCTGGATGAGCCAGTTGCCATACGCGCCACGCCGGCAATAGCCGCCGTTCCAGATGGCGAAAGCTATGTGCTCGACAGAAGCAAGGAATTTGTCGCCAACGGAGATATCGCCCACATCGTCATCGTTTTCGCCTCGGGCAGTTGCTTCCTGATCGAAAAGGGCGCTCCGGGGTTTTCGCTAGTCAGGATTCCAGGAATGACAGGATGCCAAGCCAGATACGCCTCCCAAGCGATGTTTGTCAAGTGCCGGATTCCGAAGCAGAATTTGTTAGGCACTGAGGGAGACGCCAGCGACATCATGACAAGCGCCGTGGCGGAGGCGGGCTGTGCTAATGCAGCCAGAGCGGTGGGGATAGCCCTGGCTGCCGCCGAGTACGCTGCAGACTACTCCAAGAAGAGATACCAGTTCGGTCGTCCCATTGCCCGGTTTCAGGCGATAGGCTCCATGCTGGCGACTATGGCTACCAGGACAGAGGCAGCCAGGCAGCTAGTCTACAAGGCAGCATCCTTGATAGACCAGGGCAGTCCCGATGCTACCAAGTTCGGCTGCATGGCCAAGCACTTCGCCTCCGATACGGCCATGAGTACAACCACCGACGCTGTACAGATTCTAGGTGGCTACGGCTACATGAGGGATTACCCGATCGAACGGTTGATGCGGGCAGCCAAGCTGGCCCAAATCACAGAGGTGAACAACAAAGTGGAGGAACTCTTGATTGCTCGTTCCATAGTGGATTGATGAGGCCACCACATGGGAGCCTCAGGGCGCAAGGCCTACAGATTAGTAGCCTCGACTCAGATTGCGACTGGTAGCCCAAGAGGGACTCGATGCCACCCACGTATAGGATAGCGCGGGCAACACCAGAAAGACTACCCTGCCTTGCCCTGCTCCCTCTGCTTGAGCAGCCAGTACTCCAGGCTGTCGGCCAGTGCCAGCCAGCTAGCCTCGATGATGTTGGTGGAGCTGCCCACCGCCCGCCACCGCTCCTCCCCATCGCTGGACTCGATGAGCACACGTACCTGGGC
>JBFMDE010000031.1:0-19347 GCA_040754215.1 Chloroflexota bacterium | reverse complement strand
AACCGGCGGCGGTGTCTGGCGGGGTGCTCCAGCTCCCACAGGTACCCACGCTGGTAATCGGAGAACGACTCGTCCAGCGGCACAGAGGCATCCAGCTCCGCCAGTTCGGAGTCACGCCTCCAGGCATAGTCCCGCAGTGCATCCTCCTGCTGCTTTGGACGCAACCTGACCTTCTCCCCGGTCAGCATCCCTATACCAACCCTTCTCCCGCATGTATCTCCGCCAGTGCCCCCTCGACTGCCTCCTTGACCCTATCGTCCCCTTCCAGCAGTGAACGCAAGGCCTCCTTCGCCTCCCTGCCGCCTATCTGTCCCAATGCCCATATCACGGCCAGCCGCACCTCGATGTCCTCATCGTGCAGCAGGCCCAGGAGATGGGGCACCGCCTCCGGCCCTGCAATCTCGCCGCAGGAATGGGCAGCCTCGCAGCGCAACCGTGGGTCGTCGCTGAGCAGCTCATCGAAGAGGATGGACAACCACCTGGAGTCGCAGCTCATGCCCATGGCGTAAACGGCGCTGGCACGGAATCCAGGGTCCCCGCTGTGATAGGCGTCCTCGATTAGCGCAGCGACCCGCGGCGAGGCCCAGGGAGAGAGGGACTCCAGCGAGCGCCGGCGCAGCTCAACGCCTTCCCGCCTGTCCTCCACCACACCGAGCAGCGCCCCTCGCACCTTCAATGCCTGGCGCTCAGACACCTTTCCCAGCTCCGCGAGCATGACAGCCTTGCCCAGCGCCTGGGCGGCAGCCACGCGCACCGGCTCCGAGCTGTCGCCTACCAGCAACCGTACCAGTGGACTCACCACGGCGACATCTTCAGACTGGCTCAGGCCGCTCGCCGCCCGTGCCCGCACCACAGGGTCGGCGTCCTCCAGCGCTACCAGAAACACCCTGTCGAAGTCCAGGTCAAAGTTGTCCTCGGCCAGCTCTACCATCCGCGAGATGACCAGCCTCCTGCGACCGACGCCAGCGCGGCTCCAGCACTGCCGGAACAGCTCGCGCCCGGCACGGTCGAGGTCGGAGAGGTCGGCCACGGCGGCGTCGCGAAGTGGCCTTGCCTCGTCCAGCACCTCAGCAAGAATGTCCTCCAGTGGCAGAGGGACCTGTTCCTCCAAATCTACCCTCCCCCTCCCCCTGTCTCCTCTTCCTCTTCCGTGGGCGGCGGCCAGATGGGCTTGGTGAAGTGGTCTATGAACTCTCCCATCGCCTGGACGGCAAGCCTCTTCATCTCCTCCTCGGCCTCGCGTGCATGCTCGGCCAGCTCGCGCACGTCCACAGTGACGCCAAGCACTTTGGTCAGCACCGAGAGCACGGCCAGGGCTGCCTTGGGGTTCGGTATCCTGGTGGCATAGACGGGCACTTCACCGAGAAGACAGTAGCCTTCCATCCTGCGCTCCTTGGCCACCCCGAGGAGCAGTCCGTTCATCCCGGCTATCTGAAGCTCACCCCGCAGCACGATGTCGAGCCCGGAGAACTCCTTGAGCAGCCTGTTCTCCGTGGTCACCCCCCAGACCTTTGACGGCTCCGTGTAATGCATACGCACCAGAGCGGCAGCACAGGTGTATATCCGCTTCGCCTTGAACTGCTGCGCCACATCCACCACGCAGTGGGCCAGTTCATACATCTTGCTGCTCGGCTGGGCCTCCCCCAGGAAGATGAGCAGGTCTCCCCGTGGGTTGGAGGGGTTACGCCAGTAGTAGAGCGTGTTCCCCGGGAACTGTGGCTCCTGTACCACGTTGTCCTTCACCGCCACGCCGGTAGGGTCGAAGAAATGGAAGGGCTCGAGCTCCCCGACCTCCTCTGCGTTCAGCTTCTCTATCAAATAGCGGGCCACAATCAGCGCCACGTGCCCCACGCCAGGCCAGGCGGCCAGCATCACCGGCTTCCGACCACGGATCGGCCGCCGAACGAGGTTGAAAAGCCCGAAGGTCTCCTGCGCCATGCGTACCCCCTCCCCTATGTTACTCCCAAAAGGGTTCCTACAGAATGGTCAGGCCTTCGCTGCTACTGAAAGCTCCTTGAGCCAGATGTGCGGCGACCTCACCATGCCATACACCCATCGCGACTCCCGCCCCATGGCGACGATGCTTCCGAGGGCCTGGTACACGTTCCCCGAGACCATCACATCCTTCACCCTGCCCACCACCCTCCCCTTCTCCACCTTGAACCCCAGAAGCACGTTCCCGCTGAAGTCACCGCCCAGCAGATTGCCCTGTTCGGCACCCATCAACTGCTCTACGACCAACCCCTCGCCCATCTCGGCCACCATCTGCTCGAAGGTTGCCTCCCCTTCGTTGAAAACCAGGCAACTCACCCCCGGGCCGGGCATCCCACCGCGAGACCGGCTGCCGCTGCCGGTGCTCCTGGCACCGGCCAGGCCCGCGGTCTGCAGGTCATAGAGAAAGCCCGCCACCACGCCGTCCTCTACGAGCACTGTACTCTGACTGGGTACCCCCTCATCATCGCAGGGCCGGCTCTCAGGACGAAAGGGGGTGGTCGCTTCGTCCATAAGGTTCAGCTTCGTGTCGAATAACCTCTCACCCAGGCGCCCCCTCAGCGGCGAGGCTCCCTCAAGCACCGTCCTGCCGTTGAACCCCATGGCCAGGGGCATGGCCAGGCAAGCGGCGACCGCCCTCGGGGTCAGGATGACCGGCATGCTCCCGCTGGAGACCCTGGCCCCATTCCGCGACATCTCCAGTTGCCACATGGTGACGTCGGCCACCCTGCTTGCACTGCCCGGAGGACGGCATGAGGTCTCCGTGTCGCCGACGAAGAGCATATCTTCTCCTCGTACGACGACGCCATCCAGCCCCAGGGTGAAGACAGTCTTATCGTAGCATACCTCGCCACCCCTGGAGTTAAGTATATGCACCCTGGCAAAGGCCTTACTCACCGTAGCATCGCAGAGCACATCCGGCGTGTGCTCCCTGACCCTGGCTATGAGCGCCTCGCACATGCCTGCCATTTCCCCAGCCGCCGTATCAACAACCCCCTGGTCGAAAACAGGCACCGCCGGGCACTCCCGGGACGAGGGGAACTCGAACTTCGCCTCAGAGCCGAATGGGACGGTCTCCAGGGCCATGTCAACCACGGCCCCCGGCTCGCTGAGGCCGGAGACCACGGCGAAACCAATCCTGCCGCCCTTGATAAGGCGCAGCGCCACCAGGCTGCCCTCCCTCCCCTGCACCTCCTTAAGCCGGTTGGCCTCAAACCGGACAGGGGTTTCCTCGGACCACACGCTGAAGACCTCTGCCTCGTCGGCCTTCCTTTTGGCCTCGGAGAACACGTCGTGAAGAAATGGCATCAGGGCACCCATCTGTCGCGCAGTCACTTTCCTCCCACCAGACAACGCCTTATCCTGATGTGGGGGCCGCCGTTGGAGACCGGAAGTGGGGCCTGCCCCAACTTGCCACAGCCACCGCCCTGGTTCATGTCAAGGTCATTGCCCACGGCATCTATCTCTCCCAGGGTGGCAAAAAGGTTACCCGTGAGCACTACTGGACGCAACGGCTCCGCTACCTTCCCTCTCCGGACCATGAAGGCATCACCAGCCGAGAAGGTGAACATCTCCATGCTGGTAGTACCACCATACCAGTTCCGAGCGTACACCCCCTCTTCCACCTCGCCTATCAACTCCTCGAAGGTGCTTGGGCCAGGCTCGATGTAGGTATTGCTCATGCGTACGATAGGCGGATGGCGATAGCTCAAGGCACGGGCATTGCCGGTCGGTGCCTCACCCATCCTGGCAGCCGTCTCCCTGGAGTGGAGCCGGCCCACGAGCACCCCCTCGCGGATGAGATAGCTCTTCCTTGCCGGCGTCCCCTCGTCATCGTACTTGTAGCTGCCCCTCAGTCCAGGCATAGTGGGGTCATCCACGATGCTGAGATGCTTGCCACCAAACCTGCGCCCCAGCACCATGACCTCCTGCAACCGCTTGTCCTCATAGATAAAATCGGACTCAGAGAGATGTCCGAAGGCCTCGTGGGCAAACACGCCGGCCAGCACAGGGTCGAGTATGACCGTGTATTCCCCACCCTTGACCGGAGGGGCCTTCAGCAACTCCACCGCGCGGCGTGCCGTCTCGGTCACCTCGTGGTGCAGTCCCTCCAGGGCCGACAAATCGTCCCTGCTACCTACGCTCAACCCCGACTGCTGGACTTCTCCGCCATCCCGGGCCACAGCAACGAAGCGGATGGTGACATCTTCCCGGCCCTGCTCGATGTAGCTGCCCTGTGAGCTGGCAAAAACGACCCTGCGAAGGCCATCGGCATAGTTTACCACTGAGGTCATTATCCCTGGCGTGCCCAGTATGATGCCGTTGTACTCGTCCAGCAGGGCCTTCTTCACGCCGAGCGGCACCGACCTGGGGCTCTTCCCCGGTGAGTCAGTGGTAACCGTGTCCACGACGGGCTCGACTGGCGCGAAGTCGCTGCGCTCCCTGCTGCTCATCCGCGCCTGGCTCACTGCCGCCTTCGCCTTCTCACGCAGGTGGTCGAGGTTGTTGAAGCTCATGAAAGCCCAACCCCCCTTGACCAGGGCACGAATGCTGCCGCCCTTGCTGGCAGCCCTGCCCACCTCCTCCAGCCGCTGGCCACGGTAGGTCAACTGTGTGGTCTCGGCCTCCTCGAGGCGGATGTCTACATAGTCGGCATCGTGCCCTGAGACGGCGTCATGGAGCAGTTCGCGCACAGCCGGGAGCCCTTCGACCTTCACTTCCCACTACACCTTCAATTGGTGAGAATACCACAAGCTGTCAACAGCGGCAAAGACAACCCCCTCTCCCCTTCGAAGGGGAGAGGGGGCCTGGGGACAAGGGGTTAAGTGGCCTAGATGAACAATCCCGCGGAGACGTTCAGCGTCTGCCCGGTGATAAATCGGGCATCGTCCGAGGCCAGGAACAGAGCGGGCTTGGCGGCGTCCTCGGGGGTCATTACCTGGCCCGCAGCATCCTCCAGCATCTTGTCCCTGATCTTCTTCGGTATACCCACCTTCTCTCCCGCAACCTCCTCCGCCGCCTCCTTCTCCCGTGTCAGCCGCGTGTCCACCAGCCCGAAGGCAATGGCATTGCAGGTGATGCCATACCGCTGCCACTCCTTGGCCACCGTCTTGGTGAGGCCGATGATGCCCGCCTTGGCCGCCGAGTAGTTGATCTGGCCGATGTTCCCGAACATGCCAGCAACCGAGGAGGTGTTCACGACCCTGCCGTTGTGTCCCTGCTTCATCATGTGCCTGGCAGCCGCCCTGATACAGTTGAAAGTGCCTTTGAGGTTGATGTTGATCACGATGTCCCACTGCTGGTCCGTCATCCTGGCTATCAGGTTATCGCGGATGAGGCCGGCGTTGTTCACCAGGATGTCCAGCTTGCCGAATTTCTCCACGGCGCCGTCCATCAGCTTCTGCGCTTCCTCTGCCCTGGTGATGTCGGCGGCGATGGCTATCGCCCTACCACCCCTGGCCTCAATCTCCTTTACCGTCTCCGCTGCCGGCACCGGGTCAATGTCATTGACCACGACCGATGCTCCTTCTGAAGCGAAGAGCAGGGCCTCCGCCTTTCCAATCCCACGTCCCGAGCCGGTAATGACAGCTACCTTACCGTCAAGCTTACCCACGTATCTCCTCCTGAATAGTACTTAATACCCCCGCTAGACAGCGCGGGAGGGGAGTTCGGCGACTGCCGTGCCCGTGGTGGTCTTCTCACCCTTCCCATTCTCTACCCAGATATCGCACTCCACCAGGCGCTTGCCACCCTCCTCATACTTCTTGGTGACCTTGCCCCTGCACGCCCAGGTCTCGCCCTCTTGGGGCTCGTACATGGTCTTCATCAGCCGCGGCCAGTCAACGGCGCGGAAGCGGCAGGAGAGCTTCTTCAGCGCGCCAGGGTCCCCTCCCAGCCAGTTGACCATCAAATGCACCAGCCACGCCCGCTTCAACTGGCCATGGACAAAGGCGCGGTTCTGCCCCGCCGCCCTGCCGAAGCTGTCCTCGTAGTGCGCCGGGTTGAAGTCGCCCGAGGCGCCGGCAAAGCGCACCAGCATCTGCGTGGTGGCGACCTTTTGCAGGGGTGTGACCTCGGTGCCAACGTTTACGTCTTCCCAGAACAGATGGTGCGGCATCTCTTCTTCTCCTTCCCTGTGGTCCTGCCCTAGGACTTGGGCGCCGGCGTCAGCGCGATGAGCGTCTGGCGCAGCCTGACCGCCAGTTGCCCATTCTGGTTAGTGAAAGTGCTCTCGATGACAGAAAAGGCCATCTGCCTGCCCCCGCTGCCACCCCGGCTGGACATGTCGGCGACTTTGCGGGTGGCGACGAGCGTGTCCCCGGCACGTACCGGAATAAGGAACTCAAAGTCGCTGCCACCATCCAGGATGTCGGGAAACCCCGCCTCGTGCAGGGCGTCCATCACGTCCTTCACTAGCTGTGGCAACATCGGCCCCGGCTGTTTCACCGGCCAGCCAAAGAAACCGGGGGGCGCGAGCGTAACTCCATACTTCGTGGAGCGGGCGTACTCCTCATCAAGGTACAGGGGGTTGAGGTCGTCCACGGCTACGGCATACCGTTTCGCCGACCCTTTCTCCACATCAAGCACCTCTGGTGGACTCGTCATGCCCAGAAACTTGGCCTTCACCTCCTCAAACGTCATGCTACCTCCTTTCGTCCCTAGAATCGGCTTCATCCTGGCGAGCACAGTTGCACCCCACCCCACACCCACCGACCATATTCTAGTTTGGCCGCTGGCCGGGAGTCAACGAGGCGAACAAGGCCGCTCGATGCCCCAGAAACTACAGCTCGTGTACCCCCACTATGCCCACACCGTGCTGCCCCAGTAACTCCCTGATACGCCCCTCATCCGCAGGCAGAAAGCGCAGGCATATCCCGCAATCGGAGCTGACCTCCCGCGGCACGGGTATCGCCTTCACCGCCAGGCCTTGCTCCCGGAGCAGCCTCTCGGCACGCATCACCGCCAGGGGCGAACCCAGCAGCGCCACACTGTAACCCTCCGAGCCGTGTTCTGCCATGTCCCTCTACACCGTGACCACCCTGCCCGGCCCCAGCAACGCCTCCACGATGGAGTACATGTTGGTCACCTCGCCCACAGCCAGGGCATCCGTCAACCCGAAGAACTGGAGGCAGGTGCCACAGGCCTGTACACTGACACCCTTCCCGGCGAGCGCCCTCAGGTCTTCGAGCACCTCCGAGCCACTGGCCGCCAGCTTCACTCCGGCATTGATGAGGACCACCTTCTGCGGTCTTGGCTCGACCTCGTTCAGGCTATGGAAGAAGCTGCGAATGAGGATACGGCCAAGCTCGGCGTCGCCGCGACCCAGGGTGTCCGAGGTGACGAGCAGCACCGTTCCTGTGTCACATGTACCACAGGGCTCTGCCGCTGACTCCTGCACCTCTGCCCCCGCCCTGGTGAGGCGGAGATAGAAGTCGCCTTCCTTCTCCTCCACGCTCACCTCGTACCCCTGGCTCCTCGCCATGCGCGAGACGTTCTCCTGCGCCGCCACGTTGTCCACCACGGTGACGATGTCGGACTCGGTCTCCATGGCCTTCCTGGTCAGTATCACCGGCTGGGGGCAGGCCAACCCCCTGGCATCAATCATCTTCGACACGTTGCACCTCTGTCAATTCCGTTGCGTTCAATCTGGAAGCCCATAGCTCTTCCATCTTATGGACCCTCACCACGAACTCCTGGCCATTCATCTGCACATGATAGGCCAGGCCGAGGGCCCTGGCGGTCCTGATGACGCTCTCGCAGGCGGCGCGCTCGTCCATGAGGACGACGACCTCGCCCCGCCCCAGCTTCTTGAGCGCCTCCAGGGCCCTCACCTGCGGTGTGGGACAGGAGAGCCCCCTTACATCTATGGTTACCTCGGCCCAGTCCATCAGATGTCAGACCTCCGGGAGCGTTATCTACTTGCCTGATGCAGCCCCGGCCCTTGCCGCTATCGCAGTCCCGGCCTCGGCGACCCGGACCCTGAAGGCGAAGCCGATGGCGGCCAGGACGATCAGGGCGACCACCACAGCCACCTTGCCTCCGATGGTGGCGCCAGCGGTGCTGCTCGCCAGCCCAAAGTTGTGGGCCACGGCGGCACCGGCCAGCAGGCCCAGCACCGTCATGCCGGCATCGGTGTCGCCCTCTCCCGTGAGGACGAGTTGGCGCAGGGGGCACCCACCCACCAGCGTCGCCCCCAGCCCCACGACGACCATGCCCAGGAAATTCCACAGGTGGTCAGTATGGGCGATAGGCTGGTTGGAAAAGCCGAGGTGGAACTGCCCCAGCGCCAGGTTGAGCACCAGGGCACCCGCCAGCACACCGACTACGGCCATCGCCAGGTAGCTGTCCCTTATCAGTGCCAGGTCGCGCCAGGCGCCCACGAAGCACATCCTGGTCCGCTGTGCCAGGAAGCCGACCACCAGGCCGAGGCCCAGCGAGATGGCTATCGGGGCATGCATCGCCCCGGGGCCCTTGGTGGAGAACAGGATGAACCCGGGCCCGACCAGCAGCAGGGCAAGCAGTGCCGCCATGAAGGCGGGCATGACCCACCCCGCGGCCGCAGACATCTTCGTAGAGCGTCCCAGGCTGAAGCCGCTCTTCAGGAAGTAGATCCCCACAAGGGCGCCCACTGCCGTCCCGGCCAGGCCGGTGATGCCGTTCAGGTCGCCGCCTGCCAGCCTCAGCGTGGCCCTGATGGGACATCCCAGGAACACCAGGGCACCGACCATCACAGACATCCCGAGCAGGAAGCGTATCAGGGGCGCCGAGCCGCCCCGGCTGCGGAACTCCCTGAACACGAGGGCCGTGACCAGGGCGCCAAAGACGAAGCCGATTATCTCCGGGCGTATGTACTGTACTGCGCTGGCACGGTGCAACCCGAGGGCACCGGACACATCTCTGAGGAAGCAGGCCACGCATATGCCCATGTTCCCCGGGTTTCCCCACCTGACGGCCAGCGCCGCCAGAGCGCCGATGGCCAGCCCCGAGAGGAGGATAACCACCTTCGGCGTGAAGAACCGTGAAACTCGCATGAAGCCGTTCTCCTTTCTCTATCGTAGTTGACTCGACCTGAGGGCGCCGCCCTCCACTCACGGCTGTTTCACGTCCGTAGCCTCATCGGTCATCATCCCCTTTGGGTCTGAATCTGGCGGCCTCTGCTCCCTGTCATCTCCAGGAAAGCCTCTACCCTGGTCGTCAACTGTCCCACGTCCCCGTCCCCGTAGTCCGTCTCCAGAGTGAGCAGGGGAACCCCCTCCCTGGCCAGCGCCTTCCGCACCTTGACTGACTCCAGCATGTATGGCTGGCAGAACTGCAGCGCGTAGTGGATGACCCCATCCACGCCGTATTCACGGCTCAACCGGATGATGTCGTCAACGCGCTCGTCATTGGGTGTGAAGCAGGCACAGTTGGCACGGAGCTGACGCCGGGCAATGGCGGAGAGCATGTCCTCCAGTTTTTGCCCGTCGCGACTGGTAGGCCCGGTGAGCGACCGCGTACCGGTGCAGGACTCCTCGCACACCACCACGGCGCCGGCCTTCTCCACCACCGAGTGGAGCTTCCAGTTGGGAATCGCCATCGGGCTGCCAGCGACGAGGACGCGAGGGGCCCCCTTGGGAGCCACTCCCGAGCCATGGGCTACCCTCTGCTCCAGCTCGTCGCACAGCAGGTTGGTCTGCCGGGTGAAGCGAGCGGGGTCGTCGTAGAAGGACACCTGCATCACCAGCAGGGCATCCAGTCCGCTGATGGGCGACGGGTCGGCCTTGCGCAGGGAGTAGAGTCGCTCCAGCGCAGCGCGCTTGGCATCCGCCAGCGCGACGGCCCTGGACAGCCCTTCGGCGGTCACCTTGTTTCCCGTGACCTCTTCCACTCTGTCCTTGAACCTCAACAGCTCGCCGTACCAGAGTTCCTCGGCCCTTGTTCCCTTTCTTTGCGGAACTTCCATCACATAGACCGGGGCGTAGTCAGCCAGGATTTCCCAGACCTTCTTCTTGCCGTCGCAGGTAGTCTCACCGACGATGAGGTCACTGGCCTGAAAGTAGGGACAGATGCGTTCCAGTCGGAAACCAAAGGCCGCCTTGATGAGGGGACAGATGTTCCGGGGCAGCACCTCCTCCGCTGTGCCGATGGAGAGCTCTGCGCCAGCACACAGCCCCACAGAGATGCCGCCAGCGGCCAGGACCAGCTCCTCAGGAACGTAGATGCAGAAAGTGCCGAATACCTTGCCTCCCCTCGCCTTGTGGTCCACCAGTTCCTTTACTCGCAGGCCGTGGATCTCGGAGACAACGAAGTCGAAGTAGTCCATGGCCCGTGGACGGTCTCTCTGCGATAGATAGGTGGACTGGTACAGGGCTGGTATGGCGCACAACAGGGCGTCGTGCCGCTCAAGGTCGAGCCCCAGTTCCAGCCACATTTGCCGATAGTCTGCCAAGTTGATGTCCTCCTTTTCCAAAATTGGATGGCGTGAAGATTTCCGTTGCGCCTGGATGCCATTGCGGGTTGGAGAGCACCGCTCCCTCAAGGGGACTGCCTCATGTCTGCAGCAGCATGAGTCTCACCCCCTTTCGCCCGCCCGGTGCTGAACACCAGGAGGAGGACAAAATAAATCGGGCCCAGGGAAGAAGCCCCTCGGCCCGATGTTCGACTGGCCTACCGAATACAGCCCTGTCAGAAGGTGCGATTGGCCCGGCGACCGGCAGACAGACGGTCGCGGTGTGTCCGCCCGTGGCGGGACAGGTCGAAGCCGCTGGCGCGCACGCCAGCGCAGGCACGCCCTGTGTCATTGCCTTCACAGCGTGAAACGCCCAGAGGCCGCATCGCGGAGGGCTCCGCCCTCCCTGCGTCCTGGGTTCACGTGCGCCGCTGCATCTCCCTCATAGTTCCTCCAAGTTGGACGGCGGAAGTATAAACGACGCCTCGGGGCGTGTCAAACGCCGTGGAGGCTATCACAGGCGGGTATTGTGTCCTCGCCCCGGCTGTGGTACAATCAAGCCCAGAGCAAAAACCTTTAAGCCGGTCCGGCGAGGCCGGCAAGGGGAAGATGAAAACTCAACTCGACCACAGAGCAGGTACGCCCCCGGGCGTACCTGCTTTTTCTTTACCCGCATTCCCCCAATCCGGCTCTCATTCGAGGAAAGGCTGCTGATACGATGGCGGAAAAGGTCATCATGGGAGATGAGGACATCCGGCGTGCCCTGGTACGCGTGGCACACGAGATAGTAGAGCGGAACCGCGGCGCAGGAAGCCTGGTGCTGATAGGAATGCACACCCGCGGCGTGCCCCTGGCACAGAGGCTGGCCGCTATCATCGAGGGGTTCGAGAAGGTATCCGTGCCCGTGGGCATCCTGGACATCGGCCTCTACCGGGACGACCTCTCCACCATGGACCTGAAGCCGGCGATACGCCGTACCGAGGTCCCCGTGGACGTCACTAACAGACGGGTGGTGCTGGTGGACGATGTGCTCTACACCGGCCGCAGCATCCGCGCCGCCATGGACGCCATCTTCGACCTGGGAAGGCCGGAGAAAATCCAGCTCGCGGTGCTGGTGGACCGAGGGCACCGCGAGTTGCCCATTCGTGCCGACTACGCGGGCAAGAACATACCTACCTCCAGAGTGGAAGAGGTACAGGTACGGGTCAAGGAGCTCGATGGCCAGGATGAGGTCTGCCTGGTCAGTCCTTCAGCGGTGGAGAAGGGGCAGTAAGGAGGCGAGATGACGCAGCAGAGACAGAGGGACACCGCCACAGCACCACAGACCGTGGAACGCCTGCGCGCTCCGGCATGGAGGCACCGCCACATACTGGACCTGGATAACCTCTCGCGAGAGGAGGTCGAGGTCGTGCTCCGTACTACCGACGCCATGATGGAGGTGCTGTCGCGCGAGGTGAAGCGCGTCCCCACCCTCCGGGGCAAGACCGTAGTCACCCTTTTCTACGAGCCCAGCACACGCACCCGCGCCTCCTTCGAGATGGCAGCCAAGAACCTGAGCGCCGACGTGGTGAGCTTCGCCGCGGCTGGCAGCAGCGTGGAGAAGGGCGAGTCCTTCATTGATACCCTGCGTACCTTGCAGGCGCTGGGCGCGGACGCCATCATCATCCGCCACCGCGAGTCCGGCGCACCCTACGTTGCCGCCCGGCACGTGGAGGCCAGCATAATCAACGCCGGGGATGACTGGCACGCCCATCCCTCTCAGGCGTTGCTCGACATGTACACACTACGTCGCCACTTCGGCACAGTCCAGGGCCTGAAGGTGGTAATACTGGGCGACATCCTGCATAGCCGCGTCGCCCGCTCCAACATCTGGGGTCTCACCACCATGGGGGCAGAGGTGGTACTGTGCGGCCCACCCACGCTCCTGCCATATCCCCTCCTCGATGGCGCCGGGGGGCCCGCTATGCCCCATATGCCGCCGGTCCGCTTCGAGGCCGTGATAGAGCGTGCCCTGGAAGGGGCCGACGTGGTAATGCCGCTCAGGCTGCAACTGGAAAGGCAGCAGAGTGGCCTCCTGCCCAGCATCCGCGAGTATGTGCAGTTGTACCAGCTCACAGAAAAAAGGCTGGGCCTGGCGAAAGAGCACGCCATCGTCCTTCACCCCGGACCGGTTAACGAGGGCATCGAGGTCGCCCCGGAGGTCAGCCGCGGCGCTCGTTCAGCGATAGAGGAGCAGGTAAGCGTGGGGGTTGCGGTGCGCATGGCGCTGCTCTTCCTGGTCATAGGGGGTGGTCGCGGATGAAATACAAGGCACTGCTGCTCAAGGGCGGACGCATCATTGACCCGGGACGGAACCTGGACAGGACAGGCGATGTCCTCATCGTCGAGGGCAAGGTGGCGCGCGTCAATGACGGCGAGGCTCACCCGCCCGCCGACTGCGTTATCATTGACGCCACGGGCCTCATTGTCTGCCCGGGCTTCATTGACCTGCACTGTCACCTCCGCGAGCCCGGCTTCGAGCACAAGGAGACCATCGCTTCAGGCACCAGGGCGGCCGCCAGGGGGGGCTATACCACTGTCTGCTGCATGCCGAATACCAACCCGCCGCTGGACACCAGGTCAGCGATTGACTTCGTGCTACGGAAGTCCACCGCCGAAGGCGTGGTACGCGTCCTGCCCATAGGCTGTATCACGCGGGGAAGAAAGGGCCAGGAACTCGCCGAGATGGGCGAGCTGGCCAGCGCCGGAGTGGTAGGCTTCAGCGACGACGGCGACCCCGTGGCCAGCTCCCGGATAATGAGGCATGCCCTGCAATACAGCCTGGCCTTCGGCCTGCCGCTCATAGCCCATTGCGAGGACAAGACGCTGACCGAAGGCGGATGCATAAATGATGGCTGGGTGGCCAACCGGCTGGGTCTCCGCGGCATGCCTGCCGCCGCCGAAGTGAACATGGTCGCCCGCGACATCGCCCTGGCACAGTTCATCGGCGCGAGACTGCACATCGCTCACGTGAGCACCGCGGGGGCAATGGAACTCATCCGCCGGGCAAAGGAAAAGGGTGTCAGGGTCACTGCGGAGGCTACGCCGCACCACCTGACGCTGACCGAGGAGCGGGTGATGGGGACAAGGTGGGGTATGGGCGGCGGACTCCCGCCTGAGCCAGGCCCGCTGCCCTCGGATGCCTACGACACGGATGCCAAGGTCAACCCGCCGCTGCGGACAACGGAAGACAGGAAGGCACTGCTGGAAGGCCTGAGAGACGGCACCATTGATGCCATCGCCACCGACCACGCCCCACACGCCTGGGAGGACAAGGCATGCGAGTTCGGCCCGGCCGCCTTCGGGGTCAGCGGACTCGACACCGCGCTGGGGGCGCTGCTGGGCCTGGTTCCCAGAGGGGAGCTGGGCATCACGACCCTGATTTCCAGGCTCACTCTCGACCCCGCCCGGGTGCTTGGACCCAGGTTCAGCGGGCTTGGCACCCTGCTCGAAGGCTCGGTGGGTGATGTCACGGTCTTCGACCCGGAGGCGGAGTGGGTGGTAACCGAGGACAGCCTCGCCTCCAGGGGAAAGAACACGCCATTCAAGGGTGCTGCGCTCCGGGGCAAGGCCATGGCCACCATTGTGGCAGGCAATATCGTGTACCTTGATGAGCGACTGAAACCGGAAGGTAGCCGGTGACCAAGAAAGCCCTCCTCGTGCTCGCCGATGGCTCTGCCTATGAAGGGACCTCCTTCGGTGCCGAGGTCACGGCCTACGGCGAGGTGGTGTTCAACACCAGCATGACCGGCTATCAGGAGATGCTCACCGACCCCTCCTACGCCGGCCAGATACTCGTCCCCACCTATCCCCTCATCGGCAACTACGGGGTAAACGACATTGACACCGAATCGTGCCGCGTACAGGTCCGGGGATTTGTCGTCCGCGAACACTGCCCACAGCCCAGTCACTGGTACAGCACGAAGACGGTGCACGAATACCTGGCCGCCGCCGGTATCCCCGGCATCGCCGCTGTGGACACCCGCGCCATCACGCGCCGACTGCGCTCCGTGGGTGTGATGATGGGGGTCATCACCTCATCCATGGGCATGAACGAGGCCCGGGAATACCTGAGGGGGCTGCCCAAATACGACATGGTGGACTACGTGGCCACCATCACCACCGGGGCACCCTACTACTGGGGCGACACCGTCGAAAGCGCTTCAAGCTCATACCGGGTCGTGGCCATGGACTGTGGGCTGAAGTACAACATCGCCCGCATCCTCACCCGCCTGGGCTGCTCGGTGACCATCGTGCCCTGCACCACGTCAGCCAAAGAAATACTCGCGCTCAACCCGGACGGCATCCTCCTCTCACCAGGCCCCGGCGACCCCGCACTGCTGGGGTACATCGAGGACACCGTGCGCGAGCTGGTGGGCAAGAGGCCCATGATGGGCATCTGCCTGGGACACCAGATACTGGGGCGGGTCTTCGGGGCAGACACCTTCAAGCTCAAATTCGGTCACCGCGGCGGCAACCACCCGGTGTGCGACCTGAGGACGGGACGTGTCCACATCACCGCCCAGAACCACGGATATGCCGTCGACCCCGACGGCCTGAAGGGAAACGTCGAGGTCAGCCACATCAACCTCAACGACCAGACCGTCGAAGGGCTGCGCCACCGCGAGCTTCCCATCATGTCAATCCAGTACCATTCCGAGGCCTCGCCCGGGCCGCAGGACAACACGTACCTGTTCGAGAGGTTCCTGGACATGGTTCGGGAGGCCCGGTAGCATGGCCCGAAGGGTGTGCCTCCACGGTCGTTGCCATCATAATCGGTACGGGAGGGCAAATCAACCACTTGGCGAGTAAACCCGGCAAGGTCCTGGTCATAGGCTCAGGGCCCATCATCATCGGCCAGGCGGCCGAGTTCGACTACGCCGGCACGCAGGCATGCAAGGCCCTGCGGGAGGAGGGCGTCACCTCCGTCCTGGTCAACTCAAACCCCGCCACCATCATGACCGACGAGGGCATAGCCGACATCGTCTACGTAGAACCCCTCGCCGTCGAGGTGGTCGAGCGCATCATAGCGCGGGAGCGCCCGGATGGCCTGCTGCCCACCCTGGGAGGCCAGACCGGCCTGAACCTCGCGGTCCAGCTAGCCGAGAGCGGCATCCTGGAGAAGTACAACGTCCGCCTGCTCGGCACGCCTTTGAAGACCATTCAGCAGGCCGAGGAGCGCTCCCTGTTCAAGAAGCTCCTTCTGGAAATCGGCGAGCCGGTGCCAGAGAGCGACACTGTAAGCTCGGTAGAGGAAGCGCGCCAGGTTGCAGAGCGCCTCGGCCTGCCCCTCATCGTCCGCCCCTCCTACACCCTGGGTGGCAGCGGTGGCGGCATAGCCAGCACTATGGAAGAGCTGGAGATCATAGTGAGCGGAGGCCTGGCCGCAAGCATGAGCCAGGAGGTGCTGGTGGAGCAGTGTCTGCTGGGATGGAAGGAAGTCGAGTACGAGGTGATGCGTGACGCCGCCGACAACTGCGTCACCGTGTGCAACATGGAGAACATAGACCCACTGGGAATACATACCGGGGACAGCATCGTAGTGGCACCCAGCCAAACGTTAAGCGACAAGGAATACCAGATGCTGCGCTCTGCGAGCATAAACATCATCCGCGCCCTGGGCATCGAGGGTGGCTGCAACATCCAGTTCGCCCTGGCACCCGGCCCCGTAGTGGCACAACGATGGTCACCCAACCTGCACAGGGAAGACGGCAGTCTCTACTACGTCATTGAGGTCAACCCCCGCGTCAGCCGCAGCTCCGCCCTCGCCAGCAAGGCTACCGGATATCCCATAGCCAGGGTGGCAGCCAAGGTCGCAGTGGGCAAGCGCCTCGACGAGATACAGAACAAGGTCACCGGCAAGACGATGGCCGCCTTTGAGCCGGCGCTCGACTACTGCGTGGTGAAAATACCACGCTGGCCCTTCGACAAGTTCAGGTCGGGAGACCGTACGCTGGGCTCACAGATGAAGGCCACCGGAGAGGTGATGGCAATAGACCGCAGCTTCGAGGCCGCCCTGCACAAGGCAGTGCGCTCGCTGGAGTTCGGCAGGAAGACCATGCTCTGGGAAGACCCGGGCTGGGGCAAGGACAACAGCCTCGACTCCTACCCCTTGCACCCCAACGACCTCCGGCTATGGGCGCTCATGGCGGCCCTGCGCCGGAACTTCGGCGTTGAGGACATAGCACGCCATACCGGCATAGACCCCTGGTTCCTGCACAAGATGCGGAACATCGTGGACATGGAGCGCCGCTTGCTATCAGAATCATTGACGCCCGACCTGTTGCTCCAGGCAAAGAGACTGGGCTTCTCCGATGAAGAGGTGGGCACGCTGGCAGACAAGCTGCCGGAGCAGGTGAGGCAGCTCCGGCGCAACTGGGGACTGCTGCCCACCTACAAGATGGTTGACACCTGTGCCGCTGAGTTCGCCGCCCAGACACCATACTTTTACAGCACCTACGAAGCAGAAAACGAGGCCGACCCCACACCAGAGGCGAAATCCCTCGTCATCGGCTCCGGGCCCATCCGCATCGGCCAGGGCATCGAGTTCGACTACTGTAGCGTGCATGCCGCCTGGGCACTCCAGGCGATGAGCATGAAGAGCATCATGGTCAACTCCAACCCCGAGACGGTCTCCACGGACTTCGACACCAGCGACCGCCTCTACTTCGAGCCCCTGGACGAGGAGAGTATCCGGGATATCCTGGAGAACGAAGGCCTGGATAGACCCCCTGTGCCAACACCAACGGCCATCGTGCAGTTCGGCGGTCAGACCGCCATCAACCTGGCCGAACCCCTCTCGCACAGCGGCGCCAGCCTGCTGGGCTCCAGCGCCGAGGCAATCGACCTGGCGGAGGACCGGGGCAGATTCGAAGACTTCCTACACCGCCTGGGCATCCCCCAGCCACCGGGGGCAGGGGTAGCCTCCATGGAGGCGGCACTGAACGTGGCACGCCTCGTCGGCTTCCCGGTGCTGGTACGGCCGAGCTACGTGCTGGGTGGCATGGCCATGGAGATTGTGCACAACGAGAGCGAAATGGCGCGCTACATCTCATCCGCCCTGGAAATAGGCACCAAGCACCCGGTACTGATAGACAAGTACCTCCAGGGCAAAGAGTGCGAGGCGGATGCAGTCTGCGACGGGGAGCAGGTCTTGATACCGGGCATAATGGAGCACATCGAGCGGGCCGGGGTGCACAGCGGCGATTCCATGGCCATCTACCCCGGCATCAACATGACCGAGGATGAGGTGCAGACCCTGGTGGACTACACCACGCGCATCGGCCTGAGGCTCCAGATCAAGGGCCTGATGAACGTCCAGTTCGTCATCGTGCCCGACAGGGACAACACCGCCGGCGGGAAGTCGAAGGTGTATGTCCTGGAGGTCAACCCGCGTGCCAGCCGCACCATACCCTTCATCTCCAAGGTCACCGGCGTCCCCGTGGTGCGCATCGCGGTAAAGGTCATGCTGGGCCAGAGCCTCAAAGAACAGGGCTATTCCGGCGGGCTGTGGCCGAAACAGAAACTGGTGGGGATCAAGGCACCGGTCTTCTCCATGTCCAAGCTGGCCGGAGTAGACACATACCTGGGGCCTGAGATGAAGTCCACCGGCGAGGTGATGGGGATAGACCACACCTTCGAGGGCGCACTGGTCAAGTCACTCATGGCGGCGGGGCTGATGCTCCCCCGCCGAGGGGCCGTGCTACTGAGCATAGCCGACAGGGACAAGTCCGAGGCCCTGCCCATCATCAGGAAGCTGGCATCACTGGAATACCACATGTATGCCACCGAGGGGACCGCCTCCATGATCCAGGGGGCAGGCATGCAAGTCAGAATGATAACCAAGAAGCTGACTGAAGGACACCCGAACGTGGTGGACATCATCGGAGATGGCGCCGTTGACGCGGTGATAAACACAGTCACCGGCGGGCGTGTGCCACTGCACGACGGCTTCAGGATCCGGCGCGCCGCTGCCGAGAGGAGGATACCCTGCTTCACCTCCATGGATACCGCGCGAGTCGCGGTGCTGGCCCTGGTCAACCCGCCTCAGGCGGGCCAGATATACGACGTGTGCCCCCTGGGAGAATACCTGACATACCGTAATCCGAACACATGAAGCTGTCTTCCTATCCCATCATCTTCAACCGCGAAGTGCTGCCGGGGACATACCTGCTGTGGCTGGAGGCGCCCGACATCGCCACCCAGGCCAGGCCGGGCCAGTTCGCCATGCTGCGCTGTGGAGAAGACACACAGCGCACGCTACGCCGTCCGCTGAGCATACACAGCGTTGAGGGCCGCCGCGCGGCCTTCTACTACCGGGTGGTAGGCAAGGGGACAGAGTGGCTGGCGCGACGTGTCGAGGGCGATATGTTGGACGTGTTCGGGCCCCTGGGAAACGGCTTTTCCATAGCCAAAAACGCACGCAGCCTGCTGCTGGTGGCCGGCGGCCTCGGCATCGCCCCCCTGCGATTCCTCGCCGAAAGGTCGGCAGCGCAAGGGCAACAGGTCGTGCTGCTCCACGGGATGAAGACAGCCTCGGAGCTCTACCCACTAGAGCTACGGCCTGCCGGCGTCAGGTTTGTGGCGGCCACCGAGGATGGCACTCTGGGGGAGAAGGGGATGGTCACCGCCCTGGTGCCACGGTTGGCTGCCCAGGCCGACCAGGCCTTTGCCTGCGGCCCCGAGGCCATGTACCGCGCCCTGGCCCGGGATAAGACGGCCCTGCCCCCTGGACTCAAGGTACAGATATCGCTGGAGGTGCGCCTCGGCTGCGGGGTCGGCGCCTGCCTCGGCTGCACTGTAAGCACGCGCAGCGGGCCCAGGCACGTCTGCCACGACGGCCCGGTCTTCGACCTCGACGAGGTCGCCTGGGAGTCCATGTCAGGGCA
>JBFMDE010000030.1:0-19480 GCA_040754215.1 Chloroflexota bacterium | reverse complement strand
TAGCGGCTTGTTGGCCCCATTGCAGATCGGCTGTATCCCGACTTCAGCCCTGGACAGAGGGTTGCGGAACAAGTGGTGGGATTACTCGGTGGCCTGGGCATCCGGCAGGGCAGGTGCGCTGGGCGGCGAACTCAGGTACCGCCGGAGTTCCTCCAGCTTCCTGTCATCTTGGCCCAAGAACAGCTCCTCGAGGTAGGCCTGCACTTTCTTTCGGTCTCTGACTGTTTCCACCTGGATATCGCTGGACAGATGGGGTGCTACGTTATGGCCGGCCCCGATGAACAGCACCCCCACCTCCCCTTCCCTCAGGGTCGTGTTGATGGACCCGGCAATGAAGCGGTCACGCGCCGCCATCAGGCGGCCCGTGCGCAGGCGGTACTGCTCAGCGCTGTGCCGCTCCTCCCATTCAGACTTCCGGGCTACGGACTCCTGGATGTTCTGTTGCTCCTGCAACAGGAGACCTGGGTCCTCCGTCTTGCGAATCTCGGCTCCTTTATCAAGCAACTCCAGAACTAGCTGGTAGTTTTTGCTGCCCCTTCTTGCCGCCTCTTCGACGACTCGTCTTCCCATCTGTCCGCCCGCTGCCAGACCGTCCTGGTATACTTTCACCCGGCCGGGTTCGAGCTCACCAAGATACGAGGCCAGGCTATCCCAGAACCTGGCTACCAGCTCTTGATGGCTTGTCCACCGCCGTTGCCCAGCCAGCACTACACTCCCTTGAGACAGGGCCGCGCCTTCACTCCCCAAATCAGCCTGGTCATGAATGATGGGGATGTACAGGAGACGCCTCATTTGCGCGCTGTGGCCACCTCTTGGACCGCCTGCTCGAAGTGTTTTCGTGCTATCCTGAAGGCAACGACATCTGCGATTGAAGTGCGCATGGCGTTGTCGTTGACAAACTCTCTGATGGCCAGCATGGAGGCCCTGCGGCATACCGTCTCTATGTCCGCACCCACAAGGCCCTCGGCAGCTACGGCCAGGTCATCCAGGTTAACATCCTCGTCCAGCGGTTTGCCTCGAGTGTGGATGACGAATATGTCCCGTCTCCCTCGCTTGTCGGGTACAGGCAGCTTTATCTGAATGTCGAACCTGCCGGAGCGGAGAAGGGCTGGGTCAACGATATCGGGCCGGTTCGTTGCGGCAAGCACCGTCACGCCTTTGAGTTCCTCTATCCCGTCGAGCTCGGTCAGGAACTGGCTGATGACCCGCTCGGTCACGTGGGAGTCTCCTCCAGCGCCCCGGACTGGAGCCAGAGCATCAATCTCGTCGAAGAACACGATGCACGGACTGGCCTGTTTCGCCTTCTTGAACACCTCCCGGACGCCCTTCTCGGACTCACCAACCCACTTGGAGAGCAGGGCTGGACCCTTGACTGAGATGAAGTTCACCGCACTCTGGGTCGCTACCGCTTTGGCCAGGAGCGTCTTGCCAGTCCCAGGAGGCCCGGTAAGCAGGATGCCCCTGGGTGGGACGGTGTTGGCCTTCTGGAAGAGGTCTGGGTACTTGAGAGGCCACTCGATGGTCTCCACGAGCACTCGCTTGATGTCCTCCAACCCGCCAACGTCCTCCCACATTACGTCGGGAACCTCGGTGAACACCTCCCTGATCGCGGAAGGCTCCACCTCTCTCAGGGCCTCCAGGAAGTCATCCATGGTGACCTGCAACTCCGAGAGCATCTCGTCGCTGACGTAGCATTCGTCCAGTTGGACACGCGGCATGACCTTCCGCAGGGTAGTCATGGCGGCTTCGCGACACAGGGCCTCGAGGTCCGCCCCGACGAAACCGTGAGTGTTCTCCGCCAGTCTCTCCAGAGAGACGTCTGAGGCCAGCGGCATACCCCTGGTGTGAATCTGCAGTATTTCCAGCCTCCCGTTCCGGTCTGGAACACCTATCGTCACCTCGCGGTCGAACCTTCCCGGCCTCCTGAGTGCCGGGTCCAGCACCTGGGGGATGTTGGTGGCGCCGATCACGATGACCTGACCTCGCGACTTGAGGCCGTCCATGAGGGCGAGAAGCTGTGCCACGACCCGCCTCTCCACCTGCTGGTCGCCTCTGACCTCCTCCCTCTTCGAGGCAATGGCGTCTATCTCGTCTATGAAGATGATAGAGGGCGCCTTTTCACTTGCCTTGTCGAAGATGGCGCGCAGGTGCGCCTCGCTCTCCCCGTAGAACTTGTGGATGACCTCGGGGCCGCTGACGTGGAAGAACGAGGCATCCGTCTCGCCGGCAACGGCCCTGGCTATCAAGGTCTTGCCGCAGCCTGGTGGTCCGTGGAGCAAGACACCCCTGGGCGCATCTATGCCCAGCCTCTCAAACAGCTCCGGGTACTTCAGGGGCAGCTCCACCATCTCCCGTATCTTCTGGGTCTCCTTCTTGAGCGCCCCGATGTCCTCGTAGGTAACCCCGCTCTTTCCCCTGGCGGGAGCGCCTTCGCCTTCCACCTTGATGGATGTGCGCTGATCCATGACCACGACGCCGCCAGGGTTGGTGTCCGCCACCAGGAACTCCTGGTGCCGGCTACCAAAGAGGGTAGCCCTCACCCGGTCCCCCTTGACCAATGGAAGCCCTTCCAGAATCCGTCCGAGGTACTGGATGTCCTTGCCGGATACGAAGGCCTTGGAAGGGGAAACGGGCGTCAGTACGACGCTGCCGGCCCGTTCAAAGGCGGTCTTGTGGACCTCGGCCGGTTCTCCCAGGCTCACCTGCGCGTTGTCGCGCGTTATGCCGTCTATCTGGACGGTGCCCTTGCCCCGGTCTTCAGCGTAGGCTGGCATGACCCGGACTGCCGTGGCGCGTTTGCCGGTTATCTGAACGATATCTCCTACCTGGACCCCAAGGCTCGACATGTCCTTGGGGTCCATTCTGGCTATCCCCCTGCCCACGTCCCTGGGCAACGCCTCGGCTATGCCGAGGCTGGTCACATGCGCAGTGCCCTTGGCCATTATCCGTGTCCCTCTGGCATCAGCCTGCACTCGGTTGCCGTTTGGTCAGCCTTATCTCCAATATCCCGTTCCTATAAGAGGACTTCAAGCTCGCAGGGTCTACTGCCGAGGGCAGCAACACCTCCCTCCGATACCTTCTGTCCCTGGCGGAAGCGGCAACCTCCAGGATGTCGCCCTCTACCCTAAGGTGGATGTCCTTCTCTTCAACGCCGGGCAGCTCTGCAATGACCACCAGGCGGTCACCCTCGTCCATGACGTCCACCAGTGGTTCCCGTGTCTCCGATACCACCGCGCCCGACTCCGTCTCCTTGACGTTGCCGAATTGCTCGATGACCGGCTTGCCCCCAAGGCCCATGCGTACGGAGAAGCCGTATACCCCTTTCAGCTTGCCCCCCAGCGCCTCTACTTCTCCAGAACTAGAGTACTCTTCCTTTCCCTCCTCCGCCATCTTGGAGACAAGGTCGAGGAGACTGCCAATACCCTTGAATAGCCCACCCATGCCAACCTCAGCCTTCGCCTCGCCCTTCTTGGCACTAATCGTCTTGCTCATGTGAGTACCTCCCATTCTCTCCCCTGCACCGCCAGCTTCTCTCCTCAGTTCTTCCAGCTTCACGCTGATTATCGGAAGAGGCCTGGACACACCGCTCTCCCATCGCCTCACCGTCTGCAAGGAGACGTCCAGCAGTCGCGCAAACCTTTCCTGCGACAACCCCAGCCGCACCCGTAACTCCTTCACACCCTGGTTTTCCATGCTTCTCCCATACCCCATGGATGTGTATTATAACATGTGTTGATACATGTGTCAATACATCGGCGCGGGGCAGGCATGGCTCCGACGACATATTGAGGCAAGGGGACACCTACCCGTCACGGAAGAACCAATGAAGTCTTATGCGGAGGAGACGAGTCCGGCATGCGCAGGGCGTCTTTCGGCTCGTCCGATGGAATCCCCTTGGGTTTCCTTGTGAATGGCCATCAGCAGTTGACGCAGTTCGCCGCTACGTGCCTTCACATCTGGAAACACCCCGCTGGCGACAGCCTCTTTGATCCTCGATACCGCCTGCTCTATTTGCTCTGCCTGGGCGACGGCCTCGACCTCCCAGAGCTCATCCAGGGCCATTCGCGCTGCAGCCATAACGCTCTCGGCCTCGACGCTCGCCTCGGCCCGTTCGCGTTTTTCCTTGTCCTGGGCCATGGAGCGCTGGGCCTCGGCAGCCAAGTGCTTGATCTCGCCCGGGTCAAGGAGCTTCGTGGAGGCAACCTCGGCCTTCACTGCGTTGCCGCTCAGGAGGTCGGTGGCCGATAGGTGCATGATGCCGTCTGCATCAACGTCGAAGGCCACCTCGACCTTGGATCCACCCCTGGGTGCGGGAGCGATACCGCTAAGCTCCACCCGGCCCAGCGAGATGTTGTCTGCGACCAATGGCCGTTCTCCCTGAAGGATGTGGATATCCATGGACGTCTGATAGTCCGCAGCCGTCGTGAAGACGCACGCTCCCGACGCTGGCAAGGGTGTGTTCCTGGGTATGATCCCTGCCATCAGGCCGCCCTGTGTCTCCACGCCCAAAGTGAGAGGAAGAACGTCGAGGAGGACGACCTTGTCCACCAAACGCAGGATCACCCCGGCCTGTATAGCAGCGCCCATAGCCACCACCTCGTCGGGGTCGATGTAGCGATAGGGCTCTTTTCCCATCAGCTCCCTGGCCAGTCTGCGGATGGCGGGCATCCTGGTAGCGCCGCCGACTAGTATGACACGGTCTACGTCCGCAGGGGTGAGTTCGGCGTCGTCCAGGGCCTGTTTCGTCGCCGCAGCCATTCGCTGCAACAGGTCTGCGGTGAGCCTCTCCAGTTGCACCCTGCTCAGGCACATTTCGAGGCATCTGACCGCCGTGTGTGGCACTGGCAAGCGCACCAATGCTGACGACGAAGCAGAAAGCTCTATTTTGGCCTTCTCCGCCACTTCTCTGAGCTTCTGCCTTGCACCAGCATCGTCAGGAAAATCAGCCCAACTCACCCTCCTATACTCCTGGGCCAGGTAGTCCATCACACGGTGGTCGAAGTCGTCTCCACCTAGCCAGGTATCGCCGCTAACCGCTCGGACTTCGAAGATGCCTTCCCCAAGCTCCAGGACCGACACGTCGAAGGTGCCACCGCCCAGGTCCCACACCAACACCGTGTGCACGTCTTCTCTTTCCAGGCCATAGGCCAGAGCGGCAGCCGTAGGCTCGTTGATCATCCTCATGACGTCAAGGCCGGCGAGAGCGGCGGCTTCCTTGGTTGCCTGTCGCTGCCGGTCGTTGAAATAGGCGGGCACTGTGACCACCGCCTGGTGTATTGGCTCGCCCAGGTACTTCTCCGCATCGGCCTTTACTTTGGACAAGATAAGGGCTGAGACCTCTTGAGGTGAGTATTCCCTTCCATTGGCCCTTACCGTGTAGTTGGAGCCCATGCGCCGCTTGATAGAGAACACCGTTCTTCCGGGGTTGGCTGCGGCCTGGAGCTTGGCAGCCTGTCCCACCAGCGGACCACCTTCGTCGAGAAGCGCCACGACCGACGGGGTGAGGTGCTGGCCCTCGGCATTCGGCAGAACCCTAGGCCGCCGGTCTTCTATCGTGGCCACCACGGTGTAGGTGGTCCCCAGGTCTATCCCTACCGGTCTCGACATCGTTCACCCCTCTCATCGAGCCGTTGTTGCCGTCGCCAGGGAGACGGCATGCTGAGCTGTCAACTGGTGCCCCGGCAATACCTCGGACCCTGACTCCTCGGCCCGGATGCGTTCGTCCCAATCGCTCATGACCCCGTACTTCGTCATGGTGTCCATTCCAGCGAGGGCTGCCCTGAGGTTGATGCCTACCAAGGGAACACCGGCGAGCGTGATGATGATGTCGGCGTTGATTATCACCCCGTGGTCGAGGACCCGGTCAAGCAGGTCAACCAGTGTAGCTCGATGCCGTGCCATGGGCTCCATCGCCATCTTCTTCTCCACTAGCAGAAACTGTACGGTGGCAGCGGCCCGACGAGGCGCACCGAAAAGCCTTCGGTGTTGTTGACCTGGTCTAGCTCCGCCTGCAGGTCAGGGAATCTGTCCTGGCAGACCAGGCAGGAGAGGTTCACCAGCATCTGACGACCTAGCTCGCCGTTCTTCACCTTTTCCGCGCGGACATTGGCCGTACAACGGCTTATCCTGGCGTAGAGGTCCTTGAATTCCTCAGCCGCCCTGGCTTCCAGGCCCTTCCTCAGCAGGTTTTCTAGCTTCTGGCGATACATGTAGGCCAGACCCCGCGGCTTGGATTCTATCTCCTCCTGGAGCTTCCGAACCTCACTATTGGTTACGGCGACCGTCCTGGCTATGGTCTCAGTGTCCCAGAATACCTGGATGCCGTATTCAACCTTCCCGGTGAGCGAGCTGAGCCGTGCTCTTAGCCACTCGTGCTCGACGTCCAGCCACATCCTCGTGTTCTCGACAGCGCTTCTTTCATCAGCACCCTTGACTATGGTATTAAAGGTCAACGGCAGGACCGTGCCCCAGCGCTCCCATGCGGCTTCCACTACCCGATGGTGGGCCATGACCCAGGAAGCGACGAGATGAGCATCTTCGGAGCGATATGGCTGAGCCGCGCAGTCGTGGACGATGGCGCCCAGGCCACGATGCACGATGGCATATACCCGACAGCCCTCGATCCCCGTGACGTCCGGGCAAACTTCGTAGGCATAGGGGACAACGCAGTAGACATAGCACCCGGTGGTCTTGGTATCGCGACCTTCAATAGGCGACTGGACTTGGGTCTCCATGCTATCCTCCGCGGCTGCTTGGCATGCCGGCCATTTCCCACACGCCAGGGTTCAGTATGCCCTCAATCACGTCATCTACCGCGCGGTCCAGGCCGTCCCTGACCGCTTTCACCGATTCTGTGATCCCTATCTCCACCTTTATCTTGTCAATGGCACTCTCCAGATCCATGAGGGCCTCCCCCAGCCTTTCCACCTCCTGCTCCGTCAGGCTGCCGCCTTCCATGCGCTTCACCGCCTGAAGCTGTAGCACGTCCTTGACGATCTCCACCAGGGCGACCACAAGGCCGAGGACACCGTTCTTGAGATCACCTTCGTTTACGTCCAGTATCATCAGGCGCCCGCCTTTCGCTTGCCCTGGCGCTTCTTCTCCGACGACTGGCTCGGTGGTCCTGCACCCTTCTGGCGCTTGCGTATGTGGACTTCAAGCACACCGTTTCGGCAGCTTGACCGCAAACTGCCAGGGTCAACGTCGGATTGGAGTCGCAGCTCCCTGCGGTAGCTTCGCCGGGCCGCCGGCTTGGTTGACAGACTAAGGGTTCTCCCCTCGACCTTGAGTTCCAGGTCATCCAAGGTGGTCCCGGGGACGTCCGCCACGATGGTGACCTGCTGTCCCTCATCGAAGACGTCAACTGGCGGCTCCATAACCTCTGGGGCAGTAGGCTTCATCTGTCCGCTGCCGCTCCTTCGGGGTTTCCCCGAAGTGCCAACATGGAACTCCCTCTCTCCGAGGGGGCCACGGGTGCGGATGTACCCGGTGACACTCGCAGCCTTCTGATTCCACTCCTCATCAGAGAGGACTTCTCGCCCCCCCGCCTTTTTCAGTCTTTCCCGCAGGTCGCCTAGACGGCTCTCCAGAGCCTCCTCTGAGGCCAGCAGTTTCCCTAAGTCTACCTTGAATCCGAAGATGTCCAGTGTCCCGCTCAGAACCTCGGTAGGGTCGAATTCTTCTTTCCCTTTGTCCACCTTTGAACCTCCTAGGTACCCGGGGCCAGCAACTGTTACTGCTTTGCCTTGGCTCAAGGGGTTTATCGCTCATGCCTGGGGGACTGCTATTGGCTGATTGCCGTTCTTCGGTACCACGGGCCGGACCTCGCCCATCCGCTCAGGTAGCCTGGTCCCGGAAGGGAATTCCAGTCCGTACTTGGCCGCAGTCTCGAAGGATGCCAATGCCGCCCTGATCTTGATGCCCAGAAGCTCCACTCCGACTACGGACACGGTGATGTCCGCGTTGATGACCAGCCCTTTGTCCAGGATGCGGTCTATAACGTCGGCCAGGGTTCCGTTCGTGACCCTTTCCGCCTGCAATGTCATCTCCGTTTGCCTCGCTCTCTCAAGCACCCCACCAGAATCCTCCCCCTCTTTGACCACTATTAGGATCCCCCCGCTCAGGGTTACTGCCCTTCCTCCCCTACTGGCTCACCCCGTAGTCTGGTACACCTTCGTGCGAAGCTCAGCATACTGCCGTCTTCACCAAGGAGCACATCGTAGTTCCCCAGGACGTCTGTGGAGTCTGGGATTCTGGACATCTCCAGCAACTCCAGCCCGACGTGCCACCCGGTCTCGTCCCTGATAACCCGCGTGACCGATACCGGCTTCAACCCAGTAGTATCTGACAGTTGTTTCTTTGCCCGCTCTAACAACTCAACTATCTCCATGTTGTGGCCTCCCTCACAGTGTGCTGCTCTTCCTGCGTGTTGCCTATCCTAGATCCTGGCCTGCCTTGAGTTCTCGGATGGCGCTGAGGCGTTCCAGTAGCGTTCTCTCTTCCCGGTCGTATTCCTCATCCCCGACCTCGCCCGCGTCATACCGCTGTTGGAGTTCCAAGAGTCTTCCCTGCACTCGTCCCTCATCCAGCAGCTCTCTCTCGGCCTGGTCCACGATGGTCTGGGACAGCCAGTGGACCATCCTTGGTGCCCCCAGCACCGGCAGCGTCAGCAAATCGAGAATGAGCCCCATCGTTCAGGCCTCCTGCCAGTTCACCACGATGTTGACGAAGTTGTAGGGAGGGACAGGACCGACGTACTTGAAGGTGATCCTGGTCCCAAGCCGTTCATCCAGCTTGTTCACTGCCTGGTCGAACTCCTGCTCGTCGCGCTTTTCTGCCAGGAAAGCGGCGTTCACCACCATCCTGTCCAGCACAACCCGATTCTCCACCGTCCTATGAGCAAGCTGCCTCAGGGGGGCGAGGATAGCCGCTGCCTCCTCGACCCTTTTCCGTTCTAGGGCTTGCTTGACCATCTCCCCCAGCCGGACCCTGTCGAAGTGGGTTGCCTGGGGCGGTTTGCCGGCGATCGAGTTGCGAAGCCGCCTGATGCTCTCGTTCTGAGCTACGATCTCTTCAAAGATGAGCTCTTCATCGCTCCACAGTGCCTTGAGGCCCAGTTCGACCTTGCCTTCCATATCCGTCAGAAGCTGGCCAAATTCCTGCGACCTTCTTCTGAGTAGGCTGCGAATCGCCTCAGTCGGCGACCCGGCGTCGGCAACCGTCCCAAACCTGACGGGAAGGGTTGAGTATTCCCTCATCACCTTTTCCAGAACATGCTCATGGGCCAGCATGTTGACACGTGTGTTCTCGTACTCCTTGACGGGCGAGTCGCTGGCCACCATAGCCAAGCCGTCACAGCACACAGTGTGCACGGGGCCTTTGACCGACCCCATGGGTGCGACATCTTCGAACGCGAGGTCCTCAGAACATCGGATTACGCAGTAGAGATACTTCCCCAATCGAGACACCGACCTCGTTAGACCCTCTCTGCTCCGCCGAAACGGGCGGCTTCTATCTCCTGGGCACTTGAACCCTTTATGGATATGGCGAACAGGCTGCCGGCGTACTGGTCTGCCAGGCTGTCCCTGTTTGCCTGGCCACGCGCGCGGCAGTAGGCTACCAACAACTCCGAGGCCTGTCTCAATCTGGCGACCCGCTCACTTGCAACCTTGTCTGCCGGCCCAAGGTCCCGCTGCACAGCGGCGGCGAGGCGACGGTAGGCCCTTCTGACCTCGGCCTGAGACACCCCGTCACCCAATTGAAGCGCTTGTCGTGCCTCCTCCACCTGTGATGGCGTCAGGCGAGTCACCTCCACCATGCTGAAACTGTAGGGTGGCAAAGGTCCTATTATCCGGAAGTTAATACGATTCTGGAACAGGTCGTCCAGCCTCTGAACCCGGTCGTCGAATTCAGCGCGACGGGCTCGTTCCACCAGAAAGGCCAGGTTCATCACCATCTCGTCGGACATCAGGGTGTTGGAGGCGAACGCTACGGACACAGGCTTGAGGAAGCTAACAGCTTCTTCCCGGCACCGCTCCCTGCGCCTGTCCAGACACGCCTTCACCACGCGACCAAGCTGGACCCGCTGTTCGACTGTTGGCTGACCACCACCCATGACGGCCTCTCTGGCTCGCACTACCTCTCCTTCCTTGCCGACCTCCTGCAGCACCTGCCTGGCGTCCCATGTGGCTGCCACCTCTATCTCGACCTTGTCCCTTACGGAGGAGAGCGCCTCTTCCAGCAGCGAGTGACCCTGGGACAGCAGGCACCGTACCTCCCGGGGGCCCATCAAAATGGTGCCAAACTTCACCGGCAGCACGGTGCAGTCCGCCATGATGCGCTCTATCACTCGCTGGTGAATGAGAAGGCATCGAACCAGTTCTTCTTTGGGTAGTGCTTTGACTTCTCCGCCCGTCCAGTCGCCGACCACGCAGCCGATTTCCTGGTGCATCACGGTCCGGGCGGCGGCAGAGCCGATGGACCAGGTGAGGCCCGGGGTGGCCTTATCCTGACTGCCGATGATTGCATAGAGACAGTTCCAGCTCACTCCAATGACCTCGCGCACATGATAAGGCCTCCACTTTCCGGCATCATCAAGGGCTGCGTCTCCTTGCCCCAGGGTATATCATGGTGTCCATTGGTCTACCGCGCCGTACCCTGGCCCACTCCGTGGCCATCAGTATTCGAGCGAATGTTGCGACGCTAGCTCCCCTAAGCCTCTGCCTATGATGGTCTCCTTGCAGCCTCCAGGGGTAGGCCTCCCATTCCACCGTGGCCCAATTGGAGGGTCTGTTGATTCGAACAGGCGACACCGCCATGCCTGCGTCTAGCCCTCGACGGTTGGCACCAGCCTCGTTCCTTAGCCATGCTCGCAGCAGCCGGGATATTGGCTCAGTCTCCCAGGCTGGGGCGATGTCCCAGGGTCCTCCATCCAGCACTGTACTGCTTCCTCTGCGAACCGGGCTGGGTACGTCCGCCACGATCGTCAATACCCGACGGTCATCCTTTTCCACTGGCGGGGCTCATGCCCCTTATCGCCAGGTGTGACCGACAAGTCGGGGGGCGCTTGCCCTTCCTGTTGGCCCTTGACCAGAAGTCTGTCCATAGCCCCTCGGACTTCACGCAGTCGTCCCTCGATGCGCCTCTGGCGCTTGATGAGCATGCCCAGCTCTGTCTCCAGGCGTTGTTTCTCCTTGTCCAACAGGTAGACTTCCAAAAAGGTGGACCCCTTTTGGCGTGGCGTGGAACGGGCATGAGTGCTTATTGTGGTCCTCATGTCCCCAAGGCTCTTCATCTGTGTAACGCTTTTCATGTTGTCACTCCTCGAACGGCCGGGTGGCAGGCCCAAACATGCAGTGAGTGCCCGGCCCAACCACCGGGCAGGACTGTGGTCACCCTGGATCGGTCTCTCACGAGTAGCGGTCTATCAGTCCGTTCAGCACTTCCCTGGCACGATTGATGTGCACCCTGCTGCCAACCCGGGAAGACTCAGATGCCAGAACATCCAGGCAAAACTGCCGGAACAGGCCGTTTACCCCGGCTATGGAGCCGCTACAGACCTTCAAAGCCCTAGCGACCATGATGCAGCCGCGCACGGTGGGGGCGAACTCACACACCCCCGACTCCCTCAGGCTGCGGGCAATACGGACGATCTTCTCGGCATCAGTCCTTTCAATCCCTGATTTGGCCTGGGTAATTCCTATCTCTGTTTCTTCGTCAAAGTGGTCGAGATCGAGGGTTACCATCCTATCCCGCAGCGCGTCCTGACTGCGGTAGATGCCGGCATACTCTTCGGGATTGCTGGTGAAGATGGCTGTAAACTCGGGGTGCACCCGGAGGTAGTTCTCCCCATCTCTGGCCGAGGGGAGGTCCAGCATTTTCTCTTGGAGCACCGAAAGCAGAGCGTTGTTGGCCTCCGGGCGGGAGCGGGTAAACTCGTCGTAGATAAGCGTAAACCCGTACCGGCACGCCACGGTGAGGCGGTTGTCTATCCACCTCCGGCTTGTGTCCTCCTCTGTCTTCAGCACCGAGTGGATGAAGTTGTCAATCACCTTCTTCGTGCGATATCCGTGTTCTCCACCCACCAGCTCGGAAGTAGAGAACTCCTCATCCCCGTGCACCATTACCACCGGGCGCCCTATCTTGGCTGCAAGATGCAGTGCCAGAGTTGTCTTCCCCGTACCTGAGGCGCCCCTGAAGTGAACAGGAAACCCGGCAGCAATGTAAGTCAGGGCACGGTCCACGATGCTGCGAACAAAGGGGGTTTCGACGAAATCGGGCAGCGGCCGCGGCTGAAGCACGGTCGTTAGTCCTTCCATCACCACGGGTATTACCTCCCTTCGCTTCCCTCCAGCTTGGTCAGGCAGGAACTGTCAAAATACAGTCGCCGGTCCATCGCTGGCGCCGTTCTCAGATGGCGTAGTACTGGCGGTCGCGCTTCTCGGCTTTGCCTTCCTCCATCAGGCTTTTCAACGCCCGGTCTATCTGGAACCTGCTCAGCCCGAACTCCCGCTCCAGGTCTGCCAGCCGGCAGCCGTTGGGATGGTCGGCCAGGTATTTGAAAACGCGCTTCTCCAACGTAATTGGGCCTGCGGCATGCTGGTCTGCGGTGGCCCCAGGAGGCTCCGCCACAGCCACAGCCGCCACCGACCTCCTGGCCCGCATGGTGGCAGCCATTCCTTGCCACTCCCTACGGTCCTCCGCATGGGCGGCAGCAACCCCTCCTATCCATGCCCTTGCTTCGGACCTCCGGCTGGCCTCTTCCTGAATCCGGTCGGTGCGACTCCTGCCCAGGCTGGCCTCCAAGTCCTTCGCCATAGCCCGGTGCGCAGCAGCAACACCCCTCATCCAAGTGTCTACCTCCTGAATCAGGTCGGAGTGACCCTTGTCCAGGTCAGTCCGTAGTCGTTGGGCCATGGATCGACGGGTCTCGTCCATCTCACGGATGTGGGCACGCGTCGCCTGCTGCTGGGCCGTGACCTCCCGGCGAAGCGACGTAATGCCCTCGGCCCTCTTCTCATAAGAGCCGATGATGTTTTTCACCAAGTTGTGCATCTCTCTTTCCCCTTTCTTGAATTCCGACTCCGGGTAGCCACCCCATACCGTTGACCCGGCCAGCACTTCTCCAGTGACATCCCATTACCTATTTCAACGGAGACTGGAGAGGGAGCCCGGCTGCATCCGTCTCATTCTGGCATGACCACCCGGAGTCCAGTGGGCCCGGAGTCTAGGCAGCAGCCGCTGTCAATCCGACAGCCTCTGCATACTTGAGGAACGTGTCCACACCGGACACCACCACCCTGGCCTCGATGGCCAGGATCTCGATCCCCACCAGGCTGACCCGGACCCAGGCATCCACCACGACGCCCTTGTCCAGAATCCGGTCAACCACCTCAGCCAGGCTGGCAGACGCCATTGTCTTCTCTACTGCCATTCGTTCTTACCTCCTGTTTTGGTACCTACGCCCTGTCCCCGACTCCACGAATCCACCGGGCTCCCAGACTGAATCCTCCGGCGTAGAGTTCGGAGCGCGCCATCATCTTCGCATGAGCCATGTGAGTGGAAGAACATCCTGGAGGATGTTCTTATAGTACCCCGTAGTATGTATCCCAAAGGGTATTGCACGTTGCGTCACTACCGCACTAAAATTATGTGGGGTTCTGGTGTGGGTTCTGCTTGGGTCGCGCATGATTCTCCATTAGCGACCTCGTCACACCGTATTAGAGATGCGCACCTGGAAAACCCGGTCTTAGGAGGACGTAGTCACATTGGACGACCAGCCGGTGCGCCAGACGTTTGACGGCCTGAGCCGGCAGCAGTTGCTGATCTACGCCCAGGAGCTGGGCGAGCATCTCGATAAGGAGGAAAACCTTCGGAACGAGCTTTCCAAGCGCGAGCGACAGGTCAGGGAGTTGATGGCAGCGTGCATTGCGGCTCAGGAGGAGGAGCGGCAGTGGATCGCCTGTGAGGTGCACGACCGGATTGCCCAGAATCTCGCTGCGGCGTTCCACCAGCTTCAAGTTCTGGAATCTATGACTGCGTCAAGCGCCGATGCGCACCGGACGGCGCTCCGTGCCTCGACGCTGGTGCGGGATGCCATCCGTGAGTCGCGAAACATCATGAATGACCTCGACCCGCCCGGCCTGACGGAGTACGGCCTCTGTCACCTTATGAATGACGAGTTGCATCGCTTCCAAGAGGACAGAGGCTGCCAGGTGAGATTCAACAAACGTTGTCCGACAAGGCCATCGCGGAACGTCGAGGTCACCCTGTATCGGATCTTCCATGAGGCCATGATAAACATCAAGAAGCATGCTCCTACTGCTAGCCGCGTTGTGGTCTCCATCGTGGGTCAGGATGAAGCTGTCAGACTTCAGGTTCAGGACAATGGTCAGGGATTCAACGTCGAAGCGGCAACGCAGGCCAAGCGCGTCGGAGGACTGATGAGCATGCGACGGCGAGCTGCCATTGTCGGTGGTACCTTCGAGGTAACGAGCAGTCCCAAAAAGGGGACTAAGCTCACCATCGTCGTTCCCGCTGGCCGCAACGGGTGCAGGGGTGAGAAACCGCAGTGAACGTCACGGAGAAGGTGGCGCGCATACTGGTGGTTGACGACCACCCTGTGGTCAGGGAGGGGCTTCGCACCATGCTCAGCGGCGAGGCAGGTTTCCAGATTGTGGGTGAAGCCGGCAATGGCGAAGAAGCTATCGAGAAAGCCCAGCAGCTTGAGCCCGATGTCATGCTCGTGGACATCCGGATGCCCGGCATGAACGGGATCGAAGTGACCCGGCGCATCAAGTCGGAGCGGCCCACCACTGCTGTCATCGTGCTCACCATGTACGACAGCGAGATGTACGTGGTAGAGGCTATCCGCGCCGGTGCAGCCGGGTACCTCGTGAAGGACAGCTCTCGCGATCTCCTGTGCCACTCCATCAGGGCTGTGGTGAACGGTGGCACCATGGTGAGAAGCGGCCTGCTCCGTCAAGCGGTGCAACTCTTGCTCAACACGCCGCGGCATGTCCCTAGAGAGGCCGGGTCCACGCCGACCGAGCGGTTCACCGCGCGTGAACTCGATGTGCTCCGCCTGGTGGCTCAGGGACTCAGTAACAGGCCCATCGCCCGGGAGCTGAATCTGGCCGAAGTCACCGTCAAGAAGCACGTCCAGAATATCATCGGCAAGCTGGGAGCATCCGACAGGACCCACGCTGCCATTGTTGCAGTCAGGCTGGGGTTGGTGGAGTAGAGTCAGACAAGAAGGCGCCCTTCACGCACCGCATACCTCCACCGCGAGCCATTCGAGACTGCCACTCAGAAGGGGGCAAGGTTGACAACTCAATTCCGCCGCACCATCTCTCGGCAGGAACTGACCATCGAGGTGCTAGAAAGGCTTAGCGGTCCCGGCCCGGTGACCGAGGCGATAAAGGATACCCTCGGGCCCATCAAAGAGCACTCTGGCTGTGGACTGGTGGACGTGTGCCTCCGCCAGCCTGTCGGTCTCCCATGCTTGGAAGTTACCGAACTGCATTCACGCTGCGTCCAGGCCATGGATGACCTCTGCGTGATTGCCCCCGCCAGCCAGGGGCACGGAGATGGTGAAAACGACCCTGCGCTGGATCGCATGCTTGGAAACGTCGTTTGCGGCCGCTTCGACCCGACGGACCCCTTGTTCACCCGTAGTGGCAGCTTCTGGATCAATAATGTCTCAGAGGTCTGGGGCCCCGTCACCCAACGGGACCAGCAGGCGGAAACATGTAAACGGCGCCACACGGATGGTTGGGAATCCATAGCCTTGATACCCATCAGGGACGGCCAGAACACACTGGGTGTCTTGCGATTGGCCGACAGAGGGCGTGACCGGTTCTCGCTGGAGGTGATGGAGTTCTACGAATGGCTTGGTCGGGCCATCGGCATGGCCATCGGCCGCCTTGAAGCGGAGACAGCCCTCGCACGCCGGTTGGAGTTCGAAAAGACCATTTCCCGGATATCGTCTCGGTTTGTCGGCGTTTGCGATATCGATGAAGCCATTCATGCCTCCCTGGCTGACGCTGCCAGGTTGAGCGGTGCCAGCCGTGCCTATCTCTTTCAGTTTCGCGAAGACGGACATACGATGGACAACACGCACGAGTGGTGTGATCAAGGAGTGGAACCGCAGATAGATAGTCTTCAGGGGCTTCGGTCTGAGGAGTTCCCTTGGTTGGTATCGGAACTCCGCAAACGAGAGGCCATCCATATCCAGGATGTTTCTCAGATGCCCGCGGAGGCGAAGGCTGAAAAAGTCGTAATGGAGACCCGGGGCGTCAAGTCGCTTCTGGTATTGCCTGTGCATGCCAAGGAAGAGGCCTCCGGGTTCATAGGATTCGACAACGCAGGAGAAACCGGAAGATGGGGCGACGAAGAGCTGGCGATTCTTCAGACATTGGCGGAGATCATTGGTAGTGCCCTTGAGCGCGAGCAAGCGCAGAATGAGATCCTGGAACATGGCCGACGCGCCGAGACATTGCGCCGGGTGAGCCAAGCAGTGGCCAGTTCCCTGGACATGAAGTCCATCGCCGACACGGCACTGGAGGCAGTTCTCGACGCGCTGGAGCTGGACGCCGGGTTAATCAGCTATCTGCATGAGGAGAGGCAGGAACTGGTGCTGCTGGCCTACCGGGGACTGACACCGGACTTCGCACGTGAGATGAAGGCAACGCCTAGACTGAAGGTGGGGCAGGGCATCATGGGCAGGGTAGCGCAGTCGGGGAGCGCGATGGTGCTTGAGCAGTTGCCAGAGGATGCCAGGCCCCTGTTCCCGTCGGTGGCCCGGTCCGGCTTCCAGTTGTACGTCGGCGTGCCACTGAAGGTGAAGAACAGGGTGGTGGGTGTGATAACCGCCTTTTCCCGGATCAAGCGCGAGTTTGATCCCGAAGACGTGCAGATGCTTTTGGGCCTGGGGAACATGGTGGGCATGGCCATCGCCAACGCCCACCTGTTCCAGACGGTAGAACTGGGAAAGAAGGAGTGGGAGCAGACATATGATGCCATGAACGACGGCGTTGCCTTCCTGGACCTTGACTATCGCATCCTGCGCGCCAACCGGGCACTGGCCAACAAGGCCGGCACCACGCCTCAGGCGCTGGTCGGCCAGCCTTGCTACTGGGTGATGCATGGCACAGAGGCGCCGCCGCCATATTGCCCGGTGCCTGATTGTTTGGGCAAGCGGGCGCCTTGCGAGGCCGTGTTCCTAGAGCCGCATCTAGGCGACCGCTGGCTGCATGTGCGGGTTGACCCGGTGCTCGGACCAGAGGGTGAGGTGCTGAGTGTGGTGCAGAGCGTAAGGGACGTCACGAAGGAGAAGCTGCAGCAGGAACGCCTGGAGCGACTGCACAAGTTTTCCGAGATGCTCTCCTGCAGCCTGGACCTGGGCAGCGTGATGGACCGGGCCTTGGATGGAGTCGTCAGCTGCTTTGGTCCCGATACGGTTACCACCGGCATCGCCCTGCTGGACGAGCGACGACAACGCATCAACGTGGTGGCCACCCGGGGCCCGCACCGGGAGGTGCCCATGGACATGTCCTTCTCCATTTCCGACTTCCCTCCGGAGCTCAGCGACCTCGTGCTTAAGGAACGGCACCCCTGGCTGCTACGGGATACATCCGAGATACCCCGGGTGGTAAGAGACATAGCCGAACCTGTGGGCTTCTGTACCTTTGCCGTCCTGCCCCTGGTGGCGGGCGACCGGGTCACCGGCGTCATATTCATCGCCAGCAAGGAGCCGGGAACCCTGGACACTGAGACGCTTGCCTTCGTTGAGACCTATGCCAGAGGGGTGGCGCTGGCGCTGGAGAACGCCCGGCTCTTCACCCAGACCGATGCCGCGCTGAGGCGGCGGATGGCTGAGCTGGAGTCTATTATCGCCAGCATGGCCGAGGGGCTTATAGTGGTGGATGTCCAGAAGACTGTAGTCTACTTCAACCCGGCGGCAGAAAGGCTGCTGGGCCTGAAGGCTGCCGACGTCGTGGGACAGCCGGTGCAAGTGTACTACGACCTGCTGGCCACCCGTCTGGTGGAGCCCAAGGACTGCGGCGCTGTCCTTGTCAACCTGCTGGGGAAGGGGGCCGACGAGCGGAAGTTCCAGTTCATCCTGCAGATGCCGGAACGGCGTGAGATAGAGGGCGAGTTCTTTGTGGTGGAGAAGAAGGGCAAGCACCTGGGCACAGGGGCTGTGCTCCGGGATGTCACCAGGGAGCGAGAGGTGGACCGCATGAAGACGGAGTTCATCTCTATCGCCTCCCACGAGTTGCGCACCCCTATGACCGGTGTCTACGGCTTCGCCGAGCTGTTGCTCATGACGGGAAAGGAGTTGACAGGAGAGCACCGCCAGTGGCTGGAGACGATACACCAGGAGAGCAAACGCCTGAACGACATCGTGAATGACCTGTTGAACGTGTCCCGCATCGAGTCCGGCGGGTTAACGCTCAAGCTGGAGGCAGTAGCCCTGGGGCCGCTGGTGGCCGACATCTTCGGCAAGTTCACGCTCTCTCACCCCACGCGCCAGTTCTTCGTGGACATGTCCGAGGACTTCCCGGCGGTGAGGGCAGACAGGGACAAGCTCCACCAGGTCCTGTTGAACCTGGTGGACAACGCGGTCAAGTACTCGCCCCAGGGCGGGCCGGTGGAGGTGAAGACGCGCCTGGATGAAGCCGAAGGCAGGGCAATCATCAGCGTTTCCGACCGTGGCCTGGGCATACCGGAGGAGGAGATACCCAGGCTGTTCACCCGCTTCCACCGGGTGCAGCGGCCGGAGACAACCGGCCTGCGCGGCACCGGGCTGGGGTTGCACATCGCCAAGTCCCTGATGGAGCTGATGGGTGGCCAGATATGGGTGGAGAGCAAAGTGAACGAGGGCAGCACATTCTATGTTTCGCTGCCCGTGGGACAGGCCAACGTAAAAGGCGAGAATGACCTGGGACTAGGAGGTGGCGAATGTGAAGACGATCCTCTTCGTTGATGATGAACAGTGCGTGCGGGAACTGATAGCAGCCACCCTGTCGCGTGCCGGGCGGTATACGTTCTTCGAGGCTCAGAACGCGGACGAAGCACTCGAAATGGCCAGAAGGGAAAGGCCTGACGTCATGCTCCTAGACATCGTCATGCCAGGGTTAAGCGGTCTCGAGGTCTGCCGCCAGCTCAAGGCCGACCCGGAGACGAGGGGCATAAAGGTCATCATGCTCACCGCGCTGGCCCAGGAGTCGCAAAGAGAGCTGAGCCAGGAAGTCGGCGCCGATGCCTACTTCACCAAGCCCTTCAGCCCGACAACCCTGGTCGGCAAGATCAGGGAACTGGTTGGAGTGTAGCGGAAAGGTCCCAGGGATCCAGGGCCAGCACCACGGTGCAGCGACGGCGGCCAGTCCCAGCATACATACCCTCTAAGGGCAGCATCGTTTTTGGTTGCGTACTGGTCACAATAGGGGCTATTGTGTACCGGTCCAACAAGAAGTGC
>JBFMDE010000029.1:0-20282 GCA_040754215.1 Chloroflexota bacterium | reverse complement strand
AGCGAGGAGAGTTTCGAGAGCGATGCCGACTCAAATTGACCCTGGTGACACCGCCTGGATACTGGCGTCCTCTGCCCTGGTGCTGCTGATGACCCCCGGCCTGGCCCTCTTCTACGGGGGCCTGGTGGGGCGCAAGAACGTGCTCTCCACGCTGATGCATAGCTTCATCATCATCGGCCTCATCAGCGTGCAATGGGTGCTGCTGGGGTATACCATCGCCTTCGGCCCCGACCACGGGCACCTCATCGGCGGCCTGGACTGGTTCGGGCTGCGGAACGTCGGCGGCGCACCCAACCCTGACTACGGGGCCACGGTGCCCCATCAGGCGTTCATGGTCTTCCAGGCCATGTTCGCCGTCATCACCCCCGCCCTCATCTCCGGGGCCTTCGCCGAGCGGATGAAGTTCAAGGCGTTCCTGGCCTTCACCCTCCTCTGGGCCACGCTGGTGTACGACCCCCTGGCCCACTGGGTCTGGGGGGTTGGGGGCTGGCTGCGCAACCTGGGGGCCCTGGACTTCGCCGGCGGCACCGTGGTGCACATCAGCTCCGGAGCCGCCGCCCTCGCCGCTGCGATCGCCATCCGGCCGCGCCTGGGCTATGGCAAGGAGCCGAAGGAACCCCACAACGTACCCTTCGTGGTGCTGGGGGCGGGGTTGCTGTGGTTTGGCTGGTTCGGCTTCAACGCCGGGAGCGCCATCGCCGCCAATGCCACGGCCGTCAACGCCTTCGTGGTCACCAACACTGCCGCCGCTATGGGCGCGTTGGCCTGGATGACCATGTCCTGGCTGATTGCAGGAGCACCCAGCGTGGTGGGAGCTGCGGCGGGCGCCGTCGCCGGACTGGTGGCGATCACACCGGCGTCCGGCTACGTGGGCCCGATGCCGGCGCTCCTGATCGGCCTGGGTGCGGGGGTGTTCTGCTACCTGGTCGCTCACCTGCGTGCGGGATGGAGGAAGGTGGATGACGCCCTCGACGTCTTCGCAGTCCACGGCGTTGGGGGCACATGGGGAGCTATCGCTACCGGCCTTTTCGCCAGCCTCGCTGTCAACCCCGCCGGGGCTGATGGACTGTTCTATGGCAACGCGGCCCTGCTGGGCAAGCAGGCCATCGCCGTGGGCGTCTCCTGGGCATATTCCTTCGCTGTCACTTTCGCCATCCTCTGGGTGCTGGACAAGCTAATGGGCTTGAGGGCATCGGAAGAGGAGGAGGCGGTGGGGCTCGACTACAGCCAGCACGGGGAACAGGCATATGCAGACTAGGGGGATGTCATGAACAAGGTTGAGGCTATCGTCCGTCCGGAGCGCCTGGAGCGCGTCAAGGAGGCGCTCGCCGTGGCCGGCTTCGTCGGCCTGAACGTGGTCTCGGTGACCGGCCGCGGGAGACAGCGCGGCATCACGCACGAGGGCCGGACGGGCGAGCGTTATACCGTGGATATGTTGCCCAAGGTGAAGCTGGAGCTGGTGGTGCGGGATGCCGATGTGGAGCGGGTGGTGGACGTCATCATGAGCAATGCCCGCACCGGGAACATCGGGGATGGCAAGGTCTTTGTCTTGCCCGTGTCGCAGGCCTACCGCGTGCGCACCGGGGAGCAGGGCGAGGTCGTACTTTAGCTGGAGGGACAGGAGATGTCTGTTGTGAGCCTGGTCGTCTTTGCCGTGATGGTCGGCATATGGGTCGTCTTGCCCACGCGGCGTGCTCCCAGGACGAGGTAGCTGAGTGGTCACGGACTACGAGGCGGTGTCCTGAGCCTGTCGAAGGGCGGTGTCCAGCTCGCGGAGCCTGGCGATGACCTCCTCAATGGCCGAGTCTGGGGTGGAGGTGCCGGCGGCTATGCCGATGCTCCGTGCGCCGCTGAGCCACGAGACGTCAACCTCCGCTGCGGTCTCTACCAGGTGAGTCTCCGCGCCGACTGCCGCGCATGCCTCCGCCAGCCTCCTGGTATTGGAGCTGCTATGACCGCCGACAACGATTACCAGGTCGTGCCTCCGGGCAAGCTCGATGGCCGCGGCCTGACGCCGTCGGGTGGCCTGGCAAATAGTGTTCACCAGGCGTACCTCTCGGAGCTGATGCAGGGACCGCGACAGGATGTCGGCGGCGAAGGCGGCGAAGCTGGCGTGGCTCTGGGTTGTCTGTGATAGTATCCCGATGCGGCCGGACATCCCGTCCAGCTCCGACAGTCTCTCCGGGTCGGCACAGGCGATACCCTTGCCCCCGGCCCAGCCCAGCACGCCTTTGACCTCAGGGTGGTTGGCGTCGCCGAACACGATGACATAAAAACCAGACCGCGCCAGGTCCCGCGCCGCGCGCTGGGCACGGCGTACCCTGGGACAGGTGGCGTCTATCACCTCAAGGTGACGGCCCCGTATCTGTTCCAGTACCTGGGGTCCGACGCCGTGAGAGCTGATGGCGATGACATTGCCCTTGACATCTTCGAGGCTGTCCGCAATTCTCACGCCGCCCCGGGCCAACTCCTCTATCACCACCCGGTTGTGCACCACCGCCCCAAGGGTCTCCACGGTGCCGTGCTCCCGTGCTGCTTCTTCCAGCAGGTCTATGGCCCGCCTCACTCCGAAGCAGAAACCTATCTCTCTGGCCTTCTCGGTCTCCATGTCGGGGGCTAGACGCCCCTGTCCTCCTCTCCGTATGCGCCGCGGTGTTGAGGCGGCAGCAAGGCGGCTATGCTGCGCATGATGGCCTCAGTGGCTGGGGCCAGTTGTCCTGTAAGTGGTTTGCCCTTAGCCTTGGACAGAGTGAAGGGACGGCCGATGCTCACGGTGACCCTGGGGCGCCGCCATACCCAGTTCAAGCCAGCCCCCGTGGTGCCGGTGATGGCCACAGGGAGCACTGGTGCACCGGAGCGCAGGGCGACGAGGGCGGCGCCGGGTTGTCCGGGCAGCAGTCGTGCCTCGAGGCTCCGTGTGCCCTCGGGGAAGACCACCAGCGCTCCCCCCTCCTTCAGCACCTGTAATGAGCGTCTCAAGGCCCCGGTATCAGTTGTCCTCCGGTCTACAGGGAAGGCCCCGTACCAGTCCGCCAGGGCTCCGAGCACGGGGTTACGCCACAGCTCCACCTTGCCCACGAAGGTGAGTTTCCGGGGCAGGCAGGCCACGAGCAGGGGTGGGTCGGACATGGAGAGATGGTTGCAGGCCATGATGGCCGGGCCTTGCCGGGGTATGTTCTCCCCGCCGACAACCCTTGTCCTCGTGAGCAACATGAACCCCAGCTTCACGATGCCATTGACGAGCCGGTAGGACGCCTTCCTCAAAGACACCTGTCGTCCCGTGCCAGTGCGTAGATGCGGTCTACCACCTGCTCCAGTGTCAGCTCGGTGGTGTCTATGACCCTGGAGTCGGCATCTGGCTTCAGCGGTGAATCGCCCCGCGTGCTGTCTATGCCGTCCCTGGCCTGCAGGTCGCGGAGCACAGCGTCATAGTCCGCGCCTTTCCCCGACTCCGCCAGCTCTCGATAGCGGCGCAGGGCCCTCTGCTCCGGCGTGGCGACCAGGAATATCTTGAGCTCGGCCTGCGGCAGCACCACGGTGGCGATGTCACGTCCCACCACTACCGCCCTTCCCTGCTGCGCCAGCGCCCGCTGTTTGGCGACCATCTTGCGACGTACCTCCGGTATGCGGGAGACCAGGGATACAGTAGCCTCCACCTCGGTACTCCGTATCTCCAGGGCAACATCCCGGCCGTCAACGAGCGCGCGATAGCCGTTCGGTTCCCCTGTGTCAGACTGCACCTCGATGTCCACCTCGTCGGCGAGCTGCGGCAGCCTCCGCTCATCCTGAGTGTCAATACCGAGCTGCAACGCCTTCCAGGTCAGTGCCCGGTACATTGCGCCGGTATCAATGAACCGGTAGCCGAGCCTCTGCGCAAGCAGCCTGCCGACGCTGGTCTTGCCCACGGCAACCGGGCCGTCTATGGCTATCACCCGGGCCGGCTTCGGCTGGTCATCACAGACCATACCGTGGTCCTGGGTGCGTGCATAGCGCATCCCGGCCTCCACGGAAGAGCGTGAGCCGCAGATGCTGCCTGTCCTGAGGCTGGCCTCGAAGGCGCAGGCCTGGCAGCAGTAGTCCCTGCCTTTGTACCTTACCGACTCGCCTTCGAACTCCTCGCGACAGTGGGTGCACCTCAAGCCTGCGATTTCCCCTGTGACCTGATAATGGCCACCTTAGTTAACATCAGGGGTGGAAGGGGTGTCAAATTGCACCCGCACCGACAGGAGATGGTCTACTTCTGTGTGCCCAGGTACTTCTCCGGGTTCTTGTCAAAGGCCTTCTTGCACCCCGGGGCGCAGAAGTAGTAGGTCTTCCCCTTGTAATGTGACGTGCCCCCGGGGGCCTTCTTCTCGTCAACCTGCATCTTGCAGACCGGGTCTATTGCCATTGGTGTTCCCTCCTCCTTTCGTTGGCGAGCACTGCGCAGTTCAGGTCCCCTTCGCATTCGGCAGTGTGCTCGCAGGCTCTGACTTCGCCAGCCCCGCGTGCTTCATCGGCCTCAGGTAAGCCCGCAGCACCAGCACCAGGTAGGCAAAGTAGCTGGTGACTTCCACCAGCGACGGGTTACCATTGTAGCCCAGCAGCGCGGTGAGGAAGCGTCCCAGGGCTGATTTCTCCGGAAGGACATCGTTGGTGTCCCAAACGTGCTCTACCGCTGGGGGGATTATCCCGGCCTCGTGGAACTCGTGGATCCCGTGGGCCAGGAGGCCGGCGGCAAAGAGTACAAGCATCACTCCGGTAATGTTAAAGAACGCCCGCAGATTGAGTCGCGATGTGCCCTTGTAGATGGTGTAGCCAATGACTGCGGCGGCGGCTAGGCCCAGGAGGCCCCCTGCAGCGAAGGAGATGGGCGATTCGGCTGTCTTGATGGCGGCGAAGAGGAACAGCACCGTCTCGATGCCTTCCCTGACCACTGCAACGAAGGCGAGGAGCGCCAGGCCGAACGAAGCCCTGCTCCTCAACGCTGATTGTATCTCGGCATGGAGGTGTGTCTTGATGTTCCTCGCCTGCTGGCGCATCCAGAAGACCATCCAGGTGAGGACGCCGACGGCGAGGAGCATGGCCGTGCCTTCAAAGACCTCCTCTGCCCATCCCTCGAGCTCCCCCGCTGTGAAGTAGATGGCCATGCCTATGACCAGGCTGGTCAGCACTGCAAGCCCGGTCCCGGCCCAGACGTGCTTGAAACCCTGGCGGTTACCTGTCTTGGCCAGGTAGGCCAGGATTATGCCGATAATCAGCGCCGCCTCCAACCCCTCCCTCAAAGTTATCAACAGTGAACTGAGCATGGTATACCTCGACCCTCTAGTGTTTCAGGGGATTAGCCCCTGTAGTGACAGAGTGTTGTTTCCTGTGCCATCCCCAGCGCCGGCCGTGCCTTCGTGCCCGGGGCATTGCGGCCCCGGTGCGCCTGACGTAGACCTCCTTCAGTATGCTCTCGTCCAGCGCCAGCTCGGTTTCCCCGAAACGCAGCACATGTGATGGATGCCGCTGCACCAGCTGCACCCCGGTGCCGGGCAGCAGTCCCAACGCGGCTAGCTGGTCGAGCCTGTCTCTGGCACGGACCCCCAGATATGCCACCGTGGCTTCCTCTCTGGGGCGCAACTTCGTCGCCGGCATCACCAGAGGGCGGCCCTCCTCCAGGTGCTGCTGACAACACTCTCCACCCGGGATGGGCTTGCCATGCGGACATACGGTGGGATGTCCCAGCAGGATGCAGATGCTGTTGGTGGCGTCCGGGCTGAGCTGGTGTTCGAGCTCGCAGGCGGAGGACTCCACCTTCTCACTGCCTATGTCCAGGACGTCGTGAAAGAGCCGCTCTGCCAGGCGGTGCCTCCTCACTATGTCCCTTGCACGGTCCCTCCCGCGCTCTGTCAACCAGAGCGACTCGCCGCTGGCGAGAACCAGTCCCCTGGCCTCCGCCTCGCGCAGCGCCTCTTCCATCGCCGGTGTCCCCAGCAGCGGTTCGGGCTGGTGTGGCGAGGTCAGGGTAGTCCTCTCCTTGACGTCCTTCTCCGCGGCCTCGGTCCACAGCGCCTCCAGTATCTCTTCGACGAGTTTTTCTTTTTCCAGCATCTCTCACCTCTTCTGACTGGTCCTGCCCCGCATCCTGCGCCACAGCTTCACCACCGTGGACTCAGGGGGCAGGGTGTAGCCGCAGTTCGGGCAGCAGCTCATCTGGCAGCCCCGGGCCATCGGGCACCCGGAGCAATGGGAGCCATCGGGTTCATACTCGTACCCGCACAGAGGACACTTCACCATCTACGACCACACCCCTGTTGCTTTGAGGATGAGGTTCAGTACGCCGCCTATCGTTATGGCGAAGGGGAAGATGAACAGGACTATGGCCAGCGCCGTTTTCCACCCTCTTTCCTTGAAGATGACGAACAGGTTGGCAATGCAGGGGATGAAGAGCGTGATCGTCACCAGGCTGACCAGCAACTGGCTGACGCTGAGCAGGCCCTGTTGCTTGAGCATGAGGAAGCCGGCGGCGCCGTAGTCGCGGCGCAGGAAGCCGAAGATGAAGGCCGCGGTCGCCGCTGCGGGGAGCCCCAGCCACTGCTGCACCACCGGGGCACCCGCCCTCTCCAGGAAGGCCAGCAACCCAACCTTGTCCAGCGTGAACAGTATCAGGGTGCCCAGTATGAACAGGGGCACTGCCTCCTTGAAGTACCACTCCATCCGCGAGAGCGTTTTTATGGCCACGTTGGATAGCTGCGGCATGCGCACCGGCGGCACCTCGAGGATGAAGTCGGAGCTCTTCCCGGGGAGGACCCTGGAGGCGAGAAACCCCACCAGCAGGAGCTGCGAGACGATGATGAAGACGAAGATGGCCGTCACCGCCCCGGAAGTCCCCGCCAGCATCGCCAGTATCACCGCCATCTGTGCCGAGCAGGGGATGGCCAGGGCCAGGAGGAGCGTGGCGATGGTGCGCTCCCTCTTCGACTCCAGCGTGCGTGTAGTGAGGGTGGCCATGGTGTCGCATCCCAGGCCGAGGATGAGCGGCAGCACCGCCTTGCCGCTCAGTCCGATGCGCTTCATCACGGAGTTGGCCATCACCGCCAGCCGTGGCAGGTAGCCGACGTCTTCCAGCAGGCTGAAGCAGATGAAGAAGAAGCCCACTACCGGGAGTATTATGGCCATGGAGTAGGTGAGCGCCACCGTGACCAGGCCGTACTTGCCCACCATCAGCTCCTGGAGGAACGGTACGTGGAACCAGGAGAAAAACTGCGTCGCCGCCGGGTTGATGTACTCTCCGAACACCACCGACTCGATGAAGTCCACCACTGTGCCGGCGCCCACGACCCCGACCACCAGGTAGAGGAGGAAGAGGACGAGGAGCAGGACGGGGATTCCCCATAGGGGGTGTGTGCTCCAGCGGCCGATGGCTTGGGCCAGCGACCGGCCCCTGCCGCCCGCGCCGGAGGTCGCCTCCGCGACTATGCTGTGGACGGCTTCTGCCCGGCGCTGGTTTATCACGTAGGCCAGGGGCCTGGCGTAGCGCGATCGGAGCTCGGTGGCCAGACGGGAGATAGCCTCAAGAGCGCCGGGTTCCATGCGGGGCGACAGCCATTCCTGGAGCTCTCTGTCGCCGCAGAGGAGCATTATCGCTATGGAGCGCTTCGACACGGGGAGTCCCGGCAGCAGGGCTTCCACGCGCGAGATCGCCCCTTCGATGTCCTCGTCATATCTCACGTAGAGGAGGGATGCCTTTGCCGCGCCGAGGGTATTCTTCAGCCTCTCGATGCCACGCCCCTTGACTGCGATGGTCGAGACCACCGGTATGCCCAGCCGCCGTGAGAGCGATTCCGCGTTGATGCTTATGCCGCTCCGCTCCGCCTCATCCGCCATGTTCAGGGCGAGGACCATGGGCAGGCCTGCCTCCGCGAGCTGGCTGGTGAGCACCAGGCCCCGCTGCAGGTTCTTGGCGTCGGCTACCTGGAGCACCGTGGTCTCCACCTGCTCCAGCAGGAGGTCGCGCGCTACCCTCTCGTCCTCGGAGCGGGGGACCAGGCTGTTGACCCCGGGGGAGTCCACCACCAGGGCATTGCCGTCGAAGCTGGCCCTGGCCGAGGCTATGTCCACCGTGGTGCCGGGGTAGTTGGACACGGTGACATACTTGCCGGTGAGGTGGTGGAAGATGACGCTCTTGCCCACGTTGGGGTTGCCCACCAGCAGTATGCGCCTCCTCCCGCTGGCGCCCCTCTCCTGTATGGAGCTGTGACATCCCGTGCTCACTCGACCCCGGCCTCGCTTCTGTCCCGGCATGAAGGGCATAGTCCGACCAGGTGGACGTCGGCGCCCTTGATGGTGAACCCCTGTTCCCCTTCCATCTGTTTTTTCATTTTCGCGATGAGCGGACTGCTGAACTCCACTATCCTGCCGCACTGCTGGCAGAGCAGGTGCTGGTGTTCTCTAGGGGGCTTGGCCTCGTAGTGGCGGTGGGACTCGGAGAAGTCGTGGTCCTCCACCAGGCCGAGGCGCTTGAAGAGCTGGAGGTTGCGGTACACCGTGGAGAGGCTCATCCTCGGGAACCTCTCCCTTGCCAGCCGGTACAGCTCGTCGGCGTCTACGTGTCCGCCCGCCTCGCGGATGAGCTCCAGCAGCAACAGCCGCTGCCCGGTCGCCCGTCGCCCCGCCTCGTTGAACACCACGCCAGTCTCACCCATATAACCTCTCCTTAGTCCCATGTTCGTATTATAACAGCAAACGCTAATCATTTGCAACAAACATTACCGTTGACCTCTTGGCCTCGTCTTGACGCAGGCGAACGGTGCTGGTACTATCGGGCGGGGAGGTGAGGCTAGGGGACGTTCAAGGCGTTTCCAATGGCCGGGACGGCTGCTCTCTCTATGGCTAACCCTGACTCTGTTATCCCTCTTGTCACCACTAGCTCTGGCTCAAGCCCCTGTGGAACAGCCGGTAGTCGCGCACGATTCGTCATCACCCGTCGAAGCCCTGGCCCCTGTGGAGAAGTGGGCCGCCCGCTACAACGGCCCGGCGAACGATTCCGACGCGGCCTATGCCCTGGCAGTGGATGGGATGGGGAATGTGTACGTCATCGGGGAAAGCATGGAAAGCGTAACCGGCTCTGACTATGCCACCATCAAGTACTTCTCTGAGTCCTGGGTTCCGTTCACGCCCGGCACAGGCCAGGTGGAACTCGGGGCCAGGGCAGTCGGGCCGCAAGGCTGGGCGATGGGGATCGGTGGCACCATCCGGCACACATCGGATGGCGGTGCTACCTGGGGGGCGCAGACCAGCGGCACTTCGCAGTGGCTCTACGGTGTGGTCTTCGGCGACTCCCTGCATGGCTGGGCTGTAGGAGATAGTGGCCTCATCCTGCACACGTCGGATGGTGGAACAGCCTGGACTCCCCAGGCCAGCGGCACGCCAAACACGCTCGCCGGTGTGAGCTTTGTCGGAAGCGTGGCTACCGCCGACGCTGCCATCACCTTCGGCAGCGCGGGATACCGCGTTGACGGCTGGGGCACGGTGACGCAGGACGGCAGCACCTTCCGCGCCGACGCCACCGTCTCCCGCTGGACCGGCCCCTCGGCCACGGTGATGACCCGCCGCTCTCATACCTATGACCTGGGGACGGTCACGCCGGGGAGCTACACCTTCGAGTTCTACGCCAACGGCACCCTGGTGAAGTCCGTTCCCTTCTCGGTGTCGGCGGCCGCCCCCGCCCTCCACGACGTGGCGGTCACCGCCATCAGCCCTGCCAGCCTGACGGTGGGAAGGCGGGGCACCGTCTACGTCACCGTGGAGAACCAGGGCAAGTTGACGGAGAGCTTCACCGTGGAGCTATATGCGGGCGGGTCTCGCGTAGGGACAGTGATGGTGAAAGGCCTCGCGGCCGGCAAGTCCAGGAAGCTCGCCTTCCGCTGGGCCCCTTCGAGCGCCGGTGGCTGCTTGCTTACGGCGAAGGTGCGCGATGGCGACGTACCGAGGGACGTGGACGCTGGCGACCGCACGGCCCTGAAGACGGTGTCTGTGGCACCGGGCTTGCTCAAGAGCGGTGCCGGGCGAGGGCCCTGAGGCGGAAGCGACATAGCCTTCACCCTTACCCCGTTCGTCCGACTGGGCAGACTCGGGGCAGGAGAGGATACCCGCCTTCCCCCGTTTCACGGGACTCATGAGCCACCGAGCTTTGCCTCATCGCCCCGATTCATATAAAATGTTCAGAAACACGCCGTTCGAGGTAATCCGGAATGCCTATCTACGACTACAAGTGTGGCTCGTGTGGCCATGGCTTCGAGTGCAAGCAAGGGTTCGACTCCGAGCCTTTCGCAGACTGTCCCCGGTGTGGCATGATGGCGCACCGCCAGCTCCATGCCGCGCCTGTCATCTTCAGGGGCAGCGGCTTCTACATCACCGATAACCGGAAGGGGTCCGATGTAGAGGCCAAGATGGAGAAGGCCGAGTCCAAGAAAGAGGACAAGGCTGATAAGGCCGAGTCCAAGAAGGAGGAGAGGACTGAGAAAGCTGCCTCCAAGAAGGACTAGAAGGGCTGTCGCATGAAGGCGCTGTTGCAGCGGGTGACCCGGGGGCGGGTGACGGTGGGTGAGGAGGTGGTGGGGAAGATAGGCCCGGGCCTGGTGGTGCTGGTGGGTGTGGCCACCGGGGATACGGAGGAGGACGCCGACTACCTGGCGGAGAAGGTGGTCAACCTGCGCATCTTCGAGGACGACCAGGGCAAGTTCAACCTGTCGGCCCTGGATGTCCGCGGTGAGCTGCTCCTCGTCAGCCAGTTCACCCTGCTGGCCAGCACGCGCAAGGGGCGTCGCCCCAGCTTCACGGATGCCGCCCCGGTGGAACTGGCAGAGGCGCTATTCAACCGCTTTGTTGGGTATGCCCGGGCATCCGGGTTGAAGGTAGAGACCGGGCGCTTCCAGCAGCACATGCTGGTGGAGGTCCACAACGACGGCCCTGTGACCATCATGCTGGACAGCAGGGACCGCGAACTGCCCAGGCGGGGCTAGAACCGTCGGCTAGAGCCCGGCGGCGTCGAGGAACTCGGGGACCTTCTGCTCCCAGCCGATGGCCATCAGGTGCACGCCCTGGCACATGCCCTTCATCTGCTTGATGAGCCGCGCCGTTATCTCCAGCGTCTTCTTGTACTTGTCCTCGGATTGACCAAGCTCGCTAATCACGTCCTCGGGTACGTGCACGCCGGCGACGTTCTTGTTCATGAACCGGGCCATACCGACTGACTTGAGGGGGATGATGCCGACGATGACGGGTACCTTGAACTGCTCGGCGAACTTCATGAAGGCCTCGAACTTGCCGGGCTCATACACCGCCTGGGTCTGGAAGAACTGCGCCCCGGCCTTGACCTTCTTCTCCATCTTGATGAGCTGCGGCTCCAGCGGGTTGGCGCCGGGTGTCACCGTCGCGCCGAGGAGGAACTTCGGCGTTCCCTTGAGCTCCTTGCCCGACATGTCATGCCCCTGCTCCAGACCCCTGGCGGCCTGCAACAGGGCCACGGAATCGAGGTCGAATACCGGCTTAGCCTGTGGATGGTCGCCCAGCGTGACATAGTCTCCGGTGAGGCAGAGCACGTTCTCTATGCCCATCACGTGGGCGCTGAGCAGGTCCGACTGCAATGCAATGCGGTTGCGGTCGCGCGCCGTCATCTGGAAGATGGGCTCTATGCCCCTCTCCACCAGCAGGTGGGCGCAGGCCAGCGAGCCCAGGCGCATGACCGAGCTCTGCTGGTCGGTGACGTTGAGGGCGTCCACGCGGTGCTTCAGCAGCTCAGCACTTTCCAGCATCTCGGAGACGTCCACCCCTTTGGGCGGGGCTATTTCGGCAGAGACCACGAACTTGCCGGACTGTAGCGCCTCTCTCAGCTTTCCCATCGTCTCGCCTTTCCGTTGAAACAGGCTGCCTGGCTCACTGGGCGCAGGCCCCACGCCTGGGCCGGGTCATGGCCTGGAAGTTCTTCGACTTCTGGGTCCGCCGCATCCTGTCCAGCCTGCCTTCCTTCTTGAGCCGGTTGTAGATCAGGGTCCAGGCACAGTCTTTCGAGGAGTCCACCTCGCACTTGCCGTCCCTGGTGCCGCCGCAGGGGCCATTGACCAGTCCTTTGGGGCAGATGGTGATGGGGCATATCCCGCCGGTGTCCGCCAGCACGCATTCGCCACACTGGACGCAGACCTCCGAGAACTGGCCCGGTGCGCCTTCCATGCCGAAGAAGAGAGTATCCAGCGCGGGGAGCACTACATTTTCGCTGTTGTCGGCTACTTTCTGCACGCCGAAGGCGCAGGACATGACCAGTACCGCGTCGGACTGCTTCAGCTTCGCCGCTTCCTCCTCCAGCGCGTCCCTGGTCATACTGTCGCAGGCGGTCGGTATCACCATCCAGCCGGTGACCGCCTTGCCCGCCTCCTCCAGGCGCTTCTTCATCTCGACCACCTCGGCCTTGCCCCCGGTGCGGCAGACGGTGGCGCAGGTGCCACAGCCGATGATGTATATGTTCCTGGCACCGCCCAGGCTCTCCAGTACCTCCGCGGAAGGCTTCTGCTTGGTGATGGTGTACATAGTAGGGCTCCTTATCCGCTAGCTGTGCACCAGGGCCTTGTACTCCGTGTTGAAATGTTCCAGGGTGTCCACCACCGAGTTGGGGGCGGCCTGGCCTAGTCCGCACAGAGAGGCGACCATCATCACCTCCGAGAGCTCGCCGATGACTCCCAGGTCCGCTTCCTTACCATCCCCTCTGAGCATCCTGGTCAGCAGGTGAAGCAACACCTGGTTGCCCTCGCGGCAGGGGACACACTTGCCGCAGGACTCCTCGGCGAAGAACTCGATGTTCTGCCGGGCCAGCTCTACCATGCTGCGGCTGCCGTCGAAAACCATGACGGCGCCCGCCCCGAGGACGGCTTCGAAGGCCAGCGGGGTGTCCAGTTTAGCCGCCGGCAGCACGCGTCCCGATGCCCCGCCGACCTGGACGGCCTTGGTATCCCTGCCCCCCGCCAGCGCCTCCACCAGTTCCCTGAGCGCTGTGCCCATGGCGAGCTCATATACCCCGGGCCTCTCCACATCCCCGCTCACCGAGAACACCTTGGTGCCCTTGCTCTGCTCTGTGCCTATCCTGCTGAACCACTCGGCCCCGTTCAGCACGATGGGGGGTATGTTCATCAGGGTCTCCACGTTGTTGATGATGGTGGGCTCCCACCACAGGCCGTGTTCCGGAGGGAAGGGGGGCCGGTAGCGTACCTCTCCCCTCTTTCCCTCGATGGACTCCATGAGTGCCGATTCCTCTCCGCAGACGTAGGCCCCGGCGCCTTCGCGCAATTCGATCTCGCAGCCGTTCCCGATGAATCCCTTGGCCCTGGCCTGCTCCAGGGCGCGGATGATGTGGCCGGCGAGGTAGTGGTACTCGGCCCTCAGGTAGAGGTAGGCCCTGCTGGCGCCGATGGCGTAGCACGCTATGGCAATGCCCTCGATCAGGCCGAAGGGGTCGCCCTGGATGATATACCTGTCTTTGAACGTGCCTACCTCGCCCTCATCGGCGTTGCAGATGACGTATCGCTCCTTGCCCGGGGACCTGGCGGCGAGTTCCCACTTGAGCCCGGTGGGGAAGCCTGCCCCGCCGCGTCCTCTCAGGCCGGACCTCTTCACCTCCTGTACCACGTCCTGCGGTTTCATCTGATTCCGGGCCTTCTGCAAGGCCTGGAAACCGTCTCTGGCCAAGTAGGACTCGATGCTCCCGGGGTCTATGAGCCCGCAGTTCCGCAGGACGACGCGCTGTTCGGGCATGGCTATTTCCGCCCCTCTGGTGCCGGGCCCCGGCGCCTCCCGTTCCCGGAGTACTTGTTGAGGACCTCGCGTACCCTGGACGGGGCCACGTCCTGATAGACGTCGTCGTTGACCATCATCGCCGGCGCCCGGTCGCAGGCGCCGATGCAGTTGACCAGCATGAGAGAGAAGGCGCCGTCGGCGGTGGTCTGGCCGTGCCCGATGCCCAACTCTTTCTGGACCTCCCGGGCCACGTCGTCGCAATGGTTCAGGCAGCATGGGGTGCTCTTGCACACCTTCACCACGTTGCGCCCCAGCGGCCTGGCGCCCAGGAAGGAGTAGAAGGTCGCTATACCGTACACCTCTCCCAGGGGGACGTCCCAGGCAGCGGCGACGCGGTCCAGGTCTTCGCCTGTGAGGTAGCCCCGCCTCTGGTGCACCGCCTTGATGAAGGAGAGCAGGTCCCTTTGTTGCTTGTATGAAGCGGCGAGGGCCTCGATGGGCACTTCGGACCCCTTTGGTTGCTGCATGGCTAACCTTTTATCACCAATGGCCTTTGTGCCGGCGGCTTCTGGAAGCGCTGTGGACGCCAGGTCAGCGCGCCCACCGGGCAATGGGGCACACAGATGCCGCAGTCGCGGCACACCTCCTTGTTCAACGGCTCGTCCAGGTCAACCACGACCTTTGTCTCGAACCCCCTGTAGCCCATGGAGAACAGGCTCGCCTTCTTTATCTCCTTGCAGGCCTTGATGCAGCGGTAGCACAGGACGCACTTGGAGAGGTCGCGTATGACGTGGGGGTTGTCGTCTTCCAGCGGGTGATAGTGCTTTCTATGCCTGAACCGGGGCATGCCCACCCCCATCTCCATGGCCAGCAGCCTCAGCTCGCAGATGTTGGCCTTGTCGCAGACGAGGCAGAAGTCGGGGTGGCTGGAGAGCATCAGCTCCAGCACCATCTTGCGGGCGCGGATGACCTTTGGGGAGTGGGTCTCGATGGCCATGTTGGCGGCTACCGGGGTGTGGCAGGAGGCCACCAGGGTGCGGGACCTGGCCACCTCGACGACGCAGAGGCGGCAGGCGCCGGTAGGGCTGAGGTCCTTGTGCAGACACAGTGTGGGGATGCGGATGCCCTGCTCTGTGGCAAGCTCCAGGATGGTCATGCCCGGGCGCGCCTCGATGGCCTGGCCGTTCAAGGTCACTGTGATAGCGTCGCTCATTCCACCTCCGCCTGAAGTCCCGCGTGCGCCGGGTGCGTTGGTCACGCTACGTTGCAGGCACGAGTCCCTATTTTAATGGTTCAGGCGGAACATGGCAATGGGTGTGGGTGTGGCCCTTTAGCTTCAATGCTTTCAGCGCGACTGCGCTGTGCGCTAAAATAGGGGATACGGCCTGCGGAGCCTGGTACTCTACAGGGACCTGGAAATGAAAGACTACTACGGGGCACTGGGCGTGCCCGAGGGCGCTTCCCAGGAGGAGATAAAGAGGGCGTTTCGCCGCCTGGCGCTGAAATACCACCCTGACAAGAACCCGGGGGATGAGAAGGAGGCGGAGGCGAGGTTCAAGGAGATAAACGAGGCCTTCAGCGTCCTCGGTGATGAGTCCCGGAGGCGGGAGTACGATTACTTCCGCAGCTCGCCCTTTGCCCGGGCTGGCGCCGGCCCGGCTGCATCCCGCTATAGCCAGGAGCGGGTGTTCGCCGCCTCCTTCGCAGACCCGGACTTCGTGCGGGAACTGAACCGCATGTTCGCCGAGGCGGGGCTCAGGTTCGACCAGGAGTTCGTGAGCAGCATCTTCGGCGGGAAGGGGTTCGTGTTCCACTTCTACGCCGGGCCGCAAGGGACGACCTGGGACCATCCGAATTTCGCTGGCACGGGGCCGGTCGCTGAGGCCCCCTTGAGGAAGCCCGGCCTTGGGGAGAGGGTGGCGGGGTGGGCTTTCAGGTCGCTGCTGCAAAAGCTGCTGGGCCTGAAGGTCCTGCCGCCGAGGGGGGGTGACCTGCACACCAGTGCGGTTATCTCCAGGTCCGAGGCCGAGCAAGGCGGCGAAAAGGAGATAGCGTACCGACGGGGCAATGCCACCAAACGCCTCATCGTCAAGATACCCGCCGGCGTCAAGGGCGGGACCCGCATCCGCTTGAAGGGCATGGGCCTGGAGGGACAGGTCCCGGGGGACCTCTATGTGAAGGTGAAGGTCGAGCGTTGACGGGCGTGGCCCGTCTTCCTGGTCGGGAGGCTCTCATGGACAATGAACTGGGCAAGCTGGAGAAGCCGGAGGCCGCCCCCTTCAGGGCGGTGAGGAAGTTATACCTTGTGCCCTTGGTCTACGGCCCGGAGGAGGCACCTGCCGACTACCTGGAGCTCTGCCAGCGGTACTGGGAGGGAGTGCAGTCGAGCCTGGCGAGCCTGGAGACCGGGGCGGGCAAGGTGAAGAGGATATACCACGAGGCGTGCTTCGTTGCCGGTGAGGAGGGCCTGAGGCTGGTGGAGAAGATGAACCCCGGGAGCTACCAGGTGGTCAAGTCCAGGTGCGATGAAGGGGCGCGACTGGAGGCGCTGGAGGACCCGGAGAAGTTCGGTGAGTTCATGGACTGGCAGAGGTGCCTGGTCATCGGGCTGGTGACCCAGAAGGCAGCGGCGAAGGTCGGGGAGTTCTACATGGAGGCCGTCAAGTGCCGTTTCGAGCACATCGCCAGGCGGATAGAGGAGACGCTGGGACCGGAAGAAGCCGGGCTGTTCATCATCTCTGAAGGCCACCAGGTGCAGTTCCCGAAAGATGTAGAGGTGTTCTACATAGCTCCGCCGGCGCTGGACGAAATACATCGCTGGCAGCGAGACCAGGGCCGTAAGGTGGAGCGGCCGTCGGAGGCTTGAGGAACGATAGTATGGCCAAGCGCGATTACTACGAGGTCCTGGGCGTAGGGCGGGATGCCGATGAGGGCGCAATCAAGAAGGCATACCGTGCCCTGGCCATGAAGTACCACCCGGACCGGAACCCCGGCGACCATCACGCTGCGGAGAAGATGAAGGAGATAAACGAGGCCTATGCCGTCCTGAGTGACAGCAGGAAGAGGGGCCTGTACGACAGGTATGGCCATGCCGGGCTGGAGGGCTTCAGCGAGGAGGACATCTTCGGCGGAGTGGACTTCGCCAGCCTGTTCCGGGAGCTTGGCTTTGGCTCGGGTGGCGGCCTCTTCGACTATCTGTTCGGGGGCGGGGGCGCCAGGGCGAGGGGGCCGCGTCGTGGGGCGGACCTGAGATATGACCTCGAAGTCACGCTGGAGGATGTCGCCTTTGGTGCCGAGAAGACTATAGACCTGCCGAAGGAGGAGACCTGTCAGGAGTGCAAGGGCACGGGCGCCGGGCCGGGCGGGCTGGTGCGGTGTGAGCAATGCCGCGGCGCAGGGCAGCTTGTCCGGGAGCGGAGGTCGGGCTACACCGTAATCCGCGAGGTCAGCGTCTGCGGCCGATGTGGTGGCAGGGGCCGGATGACGAAGGAGCCCTGCAAGGCGTGCCAGGGCAGGGGGGTGGTGGAGAGGGTCAAGAAGCTCACGGTGCATGTACCCAAGGGGGCTGACTCAGGCTATGCCATCAGGGTGAGTGGCGAAGGCGAGCTGGGGGATGCGGGCGCATCGCCTGGCAACCTTTATGTGGTCTTGAATGTCCAGAAACACCCTGTGTTCGAGAGACACGGGGACGACCTGCTGGTGCAGAAGGAGGTTGGTTTTGCCGAGGCCGCGCTGGGAAGTGAGGTGACTGCCCCCGGCCTCGACGGCGACCTGAAGCTGGAGATACCCGAGGGGACGCAGACTGGGACCGTCTTTCGCCTGGCGTCGGAGGGTATGCCCCGGCTCAACGGCTACGGCAGGGGCGACATGTACGTCGCAGTCAAGGTGGTGACCCCCATCAACCTTACCCCGGAGGCGAGGGAGTTGCTCCGGCAGTTGGGGGAGATGGAGAAGGGGACCGGGGACAAGAAATAGTCGCCTACAGCTCTTTCCTCTTGAGCGCCTGCCAGGCGACCACGGTGGCCACTATCACCACGGCGGTGCTGACAGCCAGCGCACCCCAGGCGTTCTCTCCTCCTGTCCCAGCGAGGCGCTGGGCCCAGCCCGGCAGGGCGCCGGGGCTGTACTCCTTCAGCAAGGGGAGCACCGAGGTCGCCGCCAGTCCAATGAGCGAGACCAGGGCCAGCCCCCCGGCAGCCAGCTGGTTCTTGAATAGCGAGCTGTACATCAGGGTCACCGCCAGGCAGACCAGCAGGTAGAGCCCCATGAGCAGGTTGGAGGCGAGGAAGCTCATGGCGCTGATGCCGCCGAAGAGGATGACGGTATAGGTGTAGCAGCCTATGGCCCCGGTTGCCGTGCCGGCGCTGAAGGTGAGCGCCAGGGCAGCGAGCTTGGCGCCGACGAAGGCGCCGCACCCCACGGGCTTGCTCAGCGTCATGGCGGCGGTGCCCTGCTCCCTCTCCCTGGCCACCGAGCCCATAGCTATCAGTATTGCTGCTATCAGCCCGACCTGTCCCACGGTGTCCACGTATTCCTTGACCGCGTCTGCGGCGGTGAACTCCGGCAGCATTATGGTTATGCCGCTGCCGGCGGGCACGAGGAAGCGCATGTAGTTCAAGAGCAGAGGTGTGCCCAGGCCGAAGGTGAAGAAGACGGCGACCACTATGAGGAGCCTGTGCGTCCTCAGGTGCTCCTTCAGCTCCTTCCTGAGCAGCACGAGGAAGGCCGACACTAGCGGTCCCTCTCTCCCAGCAACTCGATGAAGACCTCCTCCAGCGTGGGCAGCACGACCTGGTACTGGCGCAACGTGAGGCCGCTCTGGGATACCAGTTTCGGGAGTTCCTGCTTTGCCCGGGTAACGTCCCTGGCGTGAATCCTGACCTTGAGTCCGCCGCTTCCTGTCCCGGCATCAACCCTCCCGACCCACGGCAGTGGTTCGAGCAGCCCGACAAAGGGAGCCGCCGGCTCCTCGAACTCCACCTCGAAGACGGAGCGCGCGAAGCGCTGGCGTAGCTCAGTCACGCCTGCCTGCACGACGAGCTTTCCCTGGTTGATGATCCCCACCGTGTCGCATATCCTCTCCACATCGGCCAGGATGTGGCTTGAGAGGAACACGGTGGTGGCCTGCTCCTTGAGTCTGATTAGGGTTTCCAGGACCTCCGCCCGGCCCATGGGGTCGAGGGCGGAGGTCGGTTCGTCGAGAAAGAGCACGGCCGGCCTGTTCAACAGGGCCTGGGCGATGGCCAGCCGTTGCCTCATGCCCCGTGAGTAGCCGCCCACCCGCCGCGAGGCTACTTGGCGCAGGTCCACCAGCTCCAGCAACTCCTCGCTCCGGACCCTCGCTTTCCGGTGGGGCAGGTGGTAGAGGTCGCCTACGAAGTCGAGGTACTCCCGGCCCGTCATCCAGCCGTAGAAGGCCGGTTCTTCGGGGAGATAGCCGACCCTGCTCCGTAGGGTGGAGGAGTAGGGGTGGACCTCCTCGCCGGCTACCCAGGCCCTGCCCCCTGTGGGCCTGCCCAGCCCGGTGAGGAGCCTGAGCGTGGTGGTCTTGCCCGCGCCGTTGGGGCCGAGGAAGCCGAAGATCACGCCCTCCTCGACAGTGAGGTCGAGGCTGTCCAAGGCAGTTATCTTCCCGTAGCGCTTGGTCAGGCCCTGGCACCGGATGGCTGGCAAGGTGCTAGTCCTCCTCGCGTCCCAGCACGAAGTAGAGGACCGGGCCGATGATATTCACCACCACGATGAGCACTCCCCACGTCCACTTGCTTCCACCCTTGACCCTCTTCCTCTTTACCAGGTCGTAGAGGGCGAAGGCCATCAAGCCAAGCTGGACCAGCGCCAGGGGTACCAGCAGTGCGATGAGCTGTCCGATGTCGAGGTCCATGTCTAGTCCAACCCCGTTGCGGGCAGCATCCTGAACCCCATGGCCTCAAAGTGGCGGTCGAAGGCGAAGCAATCCGAGACGCCGTGTTCCTTCATGGCGACAAATGAAGTGCCGTCAACGAAGCTGAAATCCTGGTTGGGATAACGTTCCAGCAGGGCATATGCCTCTGCTTCCAATTGTTCCGACACGAAGATGCGCATGAGTCGTTGGCTCCTCCGAGTGCTTCTGAGGAAGCCCCAGGCGGCAGCGTGGCCCAGCCGGGAGAGGATAAGGGTGTAGCTTTCGCCGATGACATGGTTAGTGGAGACGAGGTTGCGGTGTTCAGTAAGGGCCCCGCGAAGGAAGGAGATTGCCCGGACATGGTTGACATCGCCGCTGTCTGCCAGGGCGTACCAGGCGGAGGTGTCCACAAAAACCGCTGTCTTCATGGTCGGCTACGGGTGAGCCTTCGCTCCGCCAGGTACTGGTCGTGCTTCTCCGAGACTGCGGCTGGCTCACCCTGCCCCAGCCCGATGACAGCCAGTATAGGGTCTTCCTGTAGCATCGCTCCCTTGCGGAGCACTTGCCGTGCTCCCTCCCGCAGGAGTTGGGCCTTGGATACCCCACGGCGTGCAGCGAGCCGCCCGAGCTCCTGGTCAAGCTCATGCTCTAG
>JBFMDE010000028.1:0-20529 GCA_040754215.1 Chloroflexota bacterium | reverse complement strand
TTCACCTAGCTTCAACGCCGCGGTGTCTTGACATGCTCGGTTCTTGTGGGATCCTTGTGGCTGGCCAGGCACTCCCTGGACATGACGGGCGGTCTCACTAAGGGGGAGGCACATGAACAAGAAGCTCTGTCTCATTCTCCTAACGGTTCTGCTGGTCCTCGGCTCAGCACCTGCCTGTGGTAGTCAGGCGCCGGCTACTTCTTCCCCCTCGCTTACTCTTTCCACCGCACCTACTCCCTCCCCGACTCCTTCCGCCTCGCCGACCCTCTCCCCTTCACCGAGTCCCTCCCCTTCGCCGACCCCGGTGTTGACTGAAGCAGCGCGGGAAAGGGTCGTCCTTCTGCCTGAACTCAACTTCGAGCTTGCCAATCTCATCGGACAGAAGGTCTGGGTGCTTGGCATCTATGGTGATACCATGTTTCACGACGATGGCATGGCGTACCTGGTATTGAATCACCTTCAACTTCTGGTTGATGAGAAACTGGAGGAACATACCTATGCTCGACTGGCGGGTAACCTGCCGCCCAAGGAAATGGATGGGGCTGAGCTCCTGGTATACGGTGAGGTAAAGGATTTTGCCAGGGAGCACCCGGCTTTCGAGTCGCCCTCGGTGCCGTTGGTCAACGTTGAAAAATACATCCAGATGGAGTCGCCGAAAGAGCCGAGGGACTGGGAGAACCCCTTTGAGAAACTGGTCACCTGGCTCAAAGGGCTGTTCACGCCGTCCGTAGCACTGGCCCAGGGTGGAGCGCCGTACGGCAATTCGGCCACGGCGTGTGACCGGGCACTTGTCCTGAGTGGCGGGGTCAATCACCAGAATAACTGGCCGCGCTACCGCGACAACATCATCGCTAAATACAAACAGTTGAAAGAGCTTGGATTTGACGACGACCAGATTGACGTTATCTATGCGAATGGGGCTGCCATCAATGTGGAGGGCACGAACATCACCACCGCGAGTGCCACCAAACAGCACGTTCAAGAGGCCATTCAGTCCTATCTGGACGAGATGAGCGCGAGCTGCACCCTCACTATCTTCGTGACTGACCACGGGACCGGCTACAACGAGCAACAGGGGTACAATGGTGCCCGTCCTGCCTTCACCGGCGTGGACAACAACGCCGGGAAGCTCTATGCCGAGAACACCTTCAAGGTTGACCTGAAGAAGAAGGTCTACCGCGTCAGCACCGATTTCAACACCAATGGGAAGGCCTTCCGCATGGTCAGGACTGAGGCGGGCGACGTGCTCATTTACCGGCGTGTCGGTGGTAGCTGGGTCTATAAAGGTAAGGACGCGGACAAGAACGGCTTTATCTCGGAGACCGAAGTAAATGAGAACCTTGGCGGCGGTGCCGCCAATGAGGCTAACGTGGGCTGGCATGTAGCTACCCTGGTGCCTTTCCTGACAGCAGCCCTGAACTATAACAATAACGAATGGGATACTGACGGCGATGGCAACGCAGACGTGCGGGCGCGCTGGGATGGCACAAGGTATGTCTTTGAGCGGAAGGTGGATGCTACTAACTGGGGGGAGATGGGCCGTGACACCAACAATGACTTCGTCATCGACGGTACCGACGGGGGCGTTGACTGGAACCTGCAGAATGGCAACCGCGACCAGGTCGGCTTCCACGAGGGCATAAACCTGTGGGGGCGTGAAGTCCTCTGGGACGACGAAATGGCTAACCTGCTGAAGCCGCTTTCCGACAAGGGTATTCACATCGTGGTAGAGATGGTCTCCTGCTTCGGCGGTGGCTTTATCAAGAACATGGAAGGCATCGTGGAGAAGATAGTCACCGGCTCCAGCGAGGACACAAAGCACTACAACCGGAGAGATGCGTCCGGCACGGTCTACGCTGCCGACCAGAGGGCCTTCGTGGGGAACCTCTGGGGCATAGATGCAGAAAGCTGGGACTATGCCTTTGACAAAGCGGTGGCGGCGGACAATGCTGCCTGGACAGCCGCGGGCAGCAATCCGGTAGTACGGAATTATCCTCAGAAATGGGAGAAACCGATTATTCCCTCGGGTTCCACCTTTACCGAGGACGCGCTCGGTGACCTCTACCTGACCATAAGAATACCGGATAGCCTTCGGGGAAAGGTCTACGACTTCGAGGTCTTCTGGGGCTTGCAGAAGCCCCGCTGGCGCAGTGCGTCACTGCTGGACGTTCCCGACCTGCTTGGAGAGTTCACTTCGGAAGAGGTCCCCGGTGGTATCAGGGTCAAGAGCCCCACGCCTTTCCCGCCGGTACCGCTGCTGTTCCGCTTCATGACTCTCAGCGTGTTTAACTCCGAGGGCATGCGTATCCAGCTTACCGGCGAGAATCACGAGCCACTCGGCTATATCATCCCTGGCAAGACCGCGGCCCTACCCAATATGGAGGACGCGATTGGCGGTTCCCTGGACCCCAGCGTCGTGAGCGCGCCCGGGGCAGATACCGGGACGCTCACAATCAAGCTGACAGGGCGCGACCTCACCGGTGGCAAGGCGCCGTTGAGGCGTGTGGTACTCAGGGTGAATGACGAGGTCTGGCATGACTCTGGCGACATAAACCAGACTACCTACGAGAGTTCCGTGCAGAGAACCGTCGCCGCGGGGCAGACCTTCAGAATGGAGCTCACCGTGACCAATGAGCACGGGCAGCAACTCAAGGTCTACAAGACCGTTACCGTAGTAAAGCAGCCCGCAACCGAACCTGATGGCGGTGGCGGTGGTACCTGACCAGGCGGCTAAAGAGCTGGCCCGTCGGGCCAGAAGCAAAGCCCAGGTTGGCCTCTCCGTAGTCGGGGGAGAGGGACCCTGCCTGTCCCTCTCCCTATCCGAATAGCCCCCGTTTGTACCCGTCCTAGGCCTATGCTATACTTCGGCGCTGGTTGACCCCTCGGGTGCTGGTGCGTGACGGGTGGAGGACGGTGCCGTCAACCGTCAGGAGGCATCATGCTATCAGAGGTCTGGTCCCGGGTTATCTTCTGGCTCCTCTTCGTCATCGCCCTCGGCGTCTTCCTCAATCGAGGCTTTCACCTCTACCGCCTGCTGCGCCTGGGGCAAGGGGAAAGCCGCTTCGACAGCCTCGGCCAGAGGCTCAAGGTGATGCTGTGGAACACCGTCCCCCAGCGCTGCTCGCTGAAGAGCCTCAGGGCGGGCGACTTCGCCGGGCTGGGACACGCCCTCATCTTCTGGGGCTTCGTGCTGTTCTTGCTCAACTACATCGCCTTCATCTTCATCGGCGACGGCCTGGGGCTGGGCGAGGCCATGCGCCACAACATCGTCTCCAGGGTCTTCTTCTACGCGCTGGACATCGCCGGCGCGGTAGTGGCGCTGTCCATCATCTGGGCGGCGGTGCGCCGGTATGTCCTCAAGCCCTTCCGCCTCGCCCCGAGCATGGAGGCGGCGGTCATACTGCTGCTCATCTTCGGCCTGATGCTGGGGCACTTCTGCTTCGAGGGCTTCAGCATCGGCGCCGGCGACGACGAGCTGGCGCGGTGGATGCCGCTGGGCTCCGCCTTCGCCGCCTTCTTCAACCTGCTCGGCATGAGCCCGGGGGCGCAGGAGGTCGGCGCCCGCCTCTCCTACTGGCTGCACTACTTCATCCTCGTCGGCTTCCTCATCTACATCCTGTACTCCAAGCACCTGCACATCATCGCCTCCTTCCCCAACACCTTCTTCTCCGAGCTGGGGCCGAAGGGGGCGCTGAAGCTCCTCGACCTGGAGAAGGCGACGAGCTACGGGGTGTCGCGCATCAACGGCTTTACCTGGAAGCAGTTGCTCGACCTGTACTCCTGCACCCAGTGCGGCCGCTGCCATGCGAACTGCCCGGCGCAGGTAACCGGCAAGCCGCTCTCGCCGCGGGAACTCATCCTCGACCTGAAGAAGCACCTGCTGCACGAGGGTCCGGCGCTGCTGGTCAAGCCGGTTGAGGGAGAAGCCGCGCCTGGCGAGCCCCGACCTGTCGGGGCTCCGGAGAAGCCCATGGTGGGCGGCATCATCACCGAGGAGGTCATCTGGGAGTGCACCACCTGCCGTTCCTGCCAGGAGCAGTGTCCCACGCTCATCGAGCACATCAACAAGATAGTGGACATGCGTCGCTCCCTGGTGATGGAGCAGGCCAGCCTGCCGGAGACGGCGCAGAAGGCCATGGAGTGCATTGAGAAGCGCGGCCATACCTGCATGGGCACCACCGCCTCGCGCACCGACTGGGCGCAGGGGCTGGAGGTGAAGACGCTGGCCGAGGACCCGGAGGTGGAGGTGCTCTACTGGGTGGGCTGCGTCACCGCGCTCGAGGCGCGGAACCAGAAGATAGCCATGGCGGTGGCCAGGGCGCTGAAGGCGGCCGGGGTGAAGTTCGGCATCCTGGGGCCGGAGGAGAGCTGCTGCGGCGACCCGGCGCGGCGCATCGGCAACGAGTACCTCTACCAGTTGCAGGCGGCGAAGAACATCGCCACCCTGAGCGGCTACGGGGTGAAGAAGATACTGACCTCCTGTCCCCACTGCTTCAACACGCTCAAGAACGAGTACCCTCAGATGGGCGGGAAGTTCGAGGTGGTACACCACAGCCAGTTCCTCAGCCGGCTGGTGAAAGAGGGCAGGTTGAAGCTAACGGGGAAGGTGGAGGGGGTGGTGACATACCACGACTCCTGCTACCTGGGCAGGCACAATGACATCTACGGCGAGCCGAGGCAGGCGCTGAAGGCCATCCCCGGGGTCAAGCTGGCGGAGATGGAGCGCAGCCAGAGGTACGGCCTGTGCTGCGGCGCCGGCGGCGGCCGCTACTGGATGGAGGAGCGCATCGGGAAGAGGATAAACGTGGAGCGGACGGAGGAGGCGATGGCTACCAGGGCGAATCTGGTGGCCGTTGCCTGTCCCTACTGTCTCTCCATGTTCGAGGACGCGATAAAGACCAAGGAGATGGAGGAGAAGCTCTTCGCCCGCGACATCGCGGAGCTGGTGGCGAAGAGCCTGGAGGGAAAGTAGCCTCTTACCCCCGGCCCCTCTCTCCTTGCGAAGGAGAGAGGGGAGTTGCATGTGATCGGAACAGGGCCAGCAGGCCGAGGAGCGCCAGCGCCGAGGTGCCTGCGCCGAAAAGGAAGGTAGCCTGCGGCCCCAGCATCTGCCAGAGGAGCCCGGCGATGAGGCTCGCCGGGAGCAACGTTATCCCCACCAGGCCGTGGTACCAGCCGTAGGCCGTCCCCAGCCTCTGTGAAGGCGCCAGGTCGCAGACGAAGGCCCTGGCCACACCCTCGGTCAGGCCGTAGTACGCCCCGTAGAGGACGAAGAGCAGCAGCACGTGCCAGCGTGCCGAGGCCAGGGCTAGCCCCAGGTAGAGGACGACGTAGCAGGCCCATCCCGAAGCGATGAGGCCTTTCCTCCCCAAGCGGTCGGAGAGTATCCCAGCGGGCATGGAGAGCAGGCTGTAGACCATGTTGAACAGCACCAGTAGCAACAGGACGTGGAACACGGAGAGGCCGAGGTTCTGGGCGCGCAGGATGAGGAAGACATCGCCGCTGTTCCCCAGGCTGAAGAGTACCATGATGCCGAGAAAGACCTTGAACCTGCCGTCGAGCCCGCCCCGTGACACAGGGGATTGGCCTGCGGGCAGGCATTCTGGCCCCGCCGGCGCTCTCTGTTTCACCTCCCTGACGAAGAGCAGCACGAGGAGGACGGCGATGATGCCCGGGACCACCCCGACGAGCACCAGGGTCTGGTAGGTGGCGCGGGAGAGGTCCAGGTCCCCGCGCTGGAGCAGGAAGACGATGAGGGCTGCCCCGGCCAGGCCCACCACCGCCCCCAGGGAGTCCAGCGCGCGATGGAAGCCGAAGCTGCGTCCGGTCTCGTTCGGGGGCGTGGAGTCCGCCACCAGGGCGTCGCGGGGCGAGGTCCTTATCCCCTTGCCCACACGGTCGGTGAAGCGCACCGCCAGCACCGGCCCCCAGGCGGCGGCGAAATAGAGGAAGGGCTTGGCTATGGTGGACAGGGCATAGCCCAGGGCGGTGAGCGACTTACGCTGGCCGGTGCGGTCGGAGAGCCAGCCGCCGGCGAGCTTGAGCAATGAGGCGGTGCTGTCGGAGATGCCGGTGATGAGGCCGATGATGGAGGTCTTCACCCCCAGGGTGGTGGCGAGGAAGAGGGGCATGATGGTGAATATCATCTCCCCGCTTATGTCCTGGAAGAAGCTGGTGAGGGAGAGGAAGAAGACGTTGCGGTTGACGCCCAGGATTCGCCCTATCCCTGTTTCTCCTGCTTCGGGCCCTTCTGTGGCGGCCCCTCCCTTTCCACCTCGATGGTGCACTCGGCGATGAGGGCGGCGGCAGCGCCCACGGCGGCGAGCACAGGGGCCGCCAGGATGGTGGCTGCGGCTGCGGTGGCGCCGACGGTCAGGGGAATGTCCAGCAGGGGCCGCCCCTTGTGGATGAGGCGCACCCTCCTGATGTTGCCCTCGTGGAGGAGCTGCTTGACCTTGGCCACCACCTCTTCGCCGGAAACGGTCCACGTCTGTTTTTCTGTCATGACCTCACCTCCCAGGCTCGCTGGCGACGTTGTGAGTGGTAGCTGCCTTTCTATCACCTGTCGAGTTAACTCTTGCTGCCGTATTGCTGGCGCAGCACCCGCTTGAGCACCTTGCCCATGGGGTTGCGGGGCAGCACGTCCATGAAGGCCACGTACTTCGGCCTCTTGAAGCTCGAGATCTTGTCGCGGCAGAAGTCTATTATCTCCTCCGGCCTGGCCGTCTCGCCCTTCTTGAGCACCACCACCGCCATCACCTCCTGGCCCCATTCCGCGTCGGGGATGCCGATGACCGCCGCCTCCTCGACCTTGGGATGGGCGTAGATGATGTTCTCCACCTCTTCGGGGGAGATGTTCTCGCCGCCGCGGATGATGAGGTCGTCGGCGCGCCCGGCGAGGTAGAAATAGCCGTCCTCGTCCGTGTATCCCATGTCGCTGGTGTGCAGCCAGCCATCGGCGGAGATGGCCTTGGCGGTCTTCTCCGCGTCCTTCCAGTAGCCGCTCATCACGCGCGGACCGCGGGCCACGATCTCACCCACCTCGCCCGGCGGCAGTATCTTGCCCTGCTCGTCCATGATCTTCATTTCCACGTCGGGGAGGGCGCGGCCGATGGACGACTGCAGCCGCCTCAGCTTCTTCTCCTTCACCTCGGGAGGGCCGGAGAGGTCGTGGTCCTCCGGGCCGAGCATGCAGATGGTGGAGGCGGTCTCCGTCTGCCCGAAGGCGTTGATGAACCTGACGCCGGGCATGGCCTCGATGGCCTTCTTGATCACCTCGAAGGGCATGGGCGCCGCGCCGTAGGTGATGACCTTGAGGCTGGAGAGGTCGAACTTGTCGAACTCCGGGTGGTCAATGACGCGCTTGAGCATGGTGGGCACGAGCATGGCCCGCGTGGCCTTCTCGCGCTGCACCGTCTGGATCCACTCGTTGACCTCGAACTGGCGCATCATGGCCAGCGTCCTGCCGCCATAGACGGCGGCCAGCATCGCCTGGATGCCCGCCACGTGGTACAGGGGCACGGTGAGCAGGTTGACCTCGCTCACCTCGGGGTCGGCCGGCTGGACGTTGGAGAGCATGTATGACACGAACCCGTTGTGGTTCAGGGGCACGCCCTTGGGCCGCCCTGTCGTGCCCGCGGTGTACATCAGGATGGTGACGTCCTCGTCGCCGATGTCGGTGAATACCTCATCCGCTGAGCTCCTGGCCAGCAGGTCCTCGTAGTACAGCATGTCCTTCTGTGGCGCATCTATGGAGATGTAGTGTTTCACCGTGGTGAGGTTCGGCCTCATGGCGCGCACCAGGTCGAGGTAGCGGTCGCCGGCGAACAGCGCCTGGGCCTCGGCGTTGTTCAGCATGTAGCTTAGCTCGTCCTCCTTGGCCCTGAAGTTCAGGGGCACCATGATGGCGCCGACCTTGGCCAGTGCAAAGTAGCTCTCGAGATACTGGTTGCAGTTCACCTGCACGATGGCCACCCGCTCCCCCTTCTTGACGCCCAGGCCGAGGAGGGCATTGGCCAGGCGATTTGAGCGTTCCACTACCTGGGCGAAGGTGAACTTCTTGCCCTCGAAGATGACCGCAGGGCGGTCCGGGACTATGGCCGCGGCTATGGTCAGGAACTCGGTGGTATTCACTATGCTCGCCTCCTTTGTTGTGTAACTCTGAGGGGTTGTGCCTATCTCCCTAGCTTCGCTTTCACGCTCTCCGCTATACGTGACATGGACTCGCCGGCCTTGCTCCTGAGGAGCACCGAGGCCTGGTGGTCCATGGGTGTGGAGCTGAGGTTGACGATGACCAGCTTCGCCCCGGCCTCCCTGGCGTACTGGGGCATGAGGGCCGCCGGGTACACTACCAGGGTGGAGCCGATGACTATGAACACGTCGCAGTTGCGCGAATAGCTGGTAGCCTTCATCAGGGCCTCTGAGGGCAGCGTCTCCCCGAAGAACACGGCGTCGGGCTTGAGCATGCCGCCGCAGACGGTGCAGAGCGGGGCCTCCGGCCCGGCCCGGGCCTTCTCGGCTATCTCCTCCATGGGGTAGCGCTTTTCGCAGTCAAGACACCTGGCCCACTGCATGTTGCCGTGCAGCTCGAAGACCCTGTCGGGACTGCTCCCGGCTATCTGGTGCAGGTTGTCCACGTTCTGGGTGATGACGCAGGTCAACTTGCCCATCCGCTCCAGCTCGGCTATGGCGTAGTGTGCGGCGTTGGGCTGGGCCCTGGCGCTCAGGCCGCTCTCGGCCAGCATCTGCCACACCCTGAGGCGCGTGTCGGGACGCCTGACGAAGCTCTGTATGGTGAAGTCCTCGGGGTCGTACTTGCTCCAGATGCCTCCGGGACTGCGGAAGTCGGGGATGCCGGACTCGGTGCTCACCCCGGCGCCGGTGAACGCCACTACCCGCTTCGCGGCCACGATGAGGCCCGCGGCCCGTTCCACCAGTCCCTCGAAGCTCTGCCCCTTCAACTCCATGTCGCCCCCTTCCGGGCAGGACGGCCGCCGGGGTCCATGCTCGGCCGCTGCCCCTGCTCCCTTCCCTTTCGCCTCGTGCTCTGGACGTGAGCGGCGAGCTGACTCTCCAGCCTCAGCCCGTCGGCCAGGTTCAGGTCGAGACCTCGGACCACGGCCTCCTTCACTGCCCGTACCACAGCCGGGTCGTAGGACGCGACCCTCCGCGCCAGCTCCTCCACCGTGGGCATGAGACTGTCCCTGGGGACGATGCGGTTCACCAGGCCGCACTCCAGCGCCTCCTGGGCGTTGAGTCGCTTCCCGGTGAGCAGCATCTCCAGCGCCTTCCCTCGGCCGACTACCCTGGGCAGCGTCTGCGTGCCGCCGGCCGCCGGTATGATGCCCAGCGTGGTTTCCGGCAACCCGAACTGCGCCTCCTCCGAGGTTACTCTTATATCGCAGCACAGCGCAAGCTCGATGCCCGAGCCGAGAACGAAGCCGTGCAGCGCGGCGATGAGCGGTTGCGGGACGCCGAGCAGGCGCCCCCAGACATCGCGTTCCCAGCGCACCTGGCGTGCGACCGTGGGGGAGGGGGCGGTGAGGAACTCGCTGAGGTCGGCGCCGGCGCAGAAGGCCTTCTCCCCGGCGCCGCGGAATATGACCACGCGCACCTCGTCGTCGTCCGTGATGGCTCCCAGCACCTGGTACAGCTCGTCCCTCATGCGGGTGTTGTAGACGTTGAGCTTCTGCGGGCGGTTGAGGGTGACGCAGGCAATGCCCTGGTGCTTGTCATAGAGGATGGTATCGAAGCCGCTCATCTTCCCTCGAATACCGGTGTTCTCTTCTCCAGGAAGGAGGTGATGCCCTCGGTGCGGTCGCGTGTCGTGTGCATCAGGAAGTAGAGGTCTGCCTCCAGCCGCAGGCCTTGCTCCAGCGCCAGCTCCATCCCCTTGTTGACGGCTTCTTTGGCGAACTGTAAGGAGAACGGGGCCATGGCCGCCATCCGCTCTACCAGCCTGCGCGCCTCGGCGGCGAGCTCTGCTCTCGGCGCTACCCGGCTCACCAGGCCGATGCGGCGGGCCTCGGACGCATCTATGGTCGCGGCGGTGAGGAGCAGTTCCAGGGCCTTCCCACGGCCCACCAGGCGTGGCAGTCGCTGTGTGCCGCCGTCGTGGGGCACCAGCCCCGCCTCGACCTGTGGCAGCCCGAAGCGAGCGCCGTCCGCGGCCAGCCTGATGTCACAGGCCAGGGCCAGCTCCAGCCCGTGCCCCAGGGCGTTGCCCTGAATGGCAGCGACCACCGGCTTGAGGATGGAGGCCACTGCGGACGCTGACCGGCATGCCGGCGGCCCCGCGCCCTTCACGCGGTCTCGCGGTTCATCTGTCCCCACGCAGAAGTCCTCGCCTGCGCCCTGGAGCAGCACCACCCTGACGCCGTCGTCCTGGTTGATGCGCTCGCAGGCGTCCCGCAATGTCCAGGCCATTTCGTTGTCTAGGGTGTTGCCGGTTTCGGGGCGGTTGAGGGTGATGAAGGCCACATGGCCTTCCACTTCGTAGCTGAGGATACCGCTGGACACAGGATGTTCCTTAGGCTCGTCCCTGGGCGTACAGGGCATTCGGGAGCCATGAGATATTTCCGTAGGCGACCCAGGCAGCCGCGCCGATGGTCGCGAGCATGATCAACAGGATGATGAGTCCAGCCAGCCAGGGCCTGTCGCGGAGGAAGATGTTGACGCCGATGATGAGCAGGATGACGGGCCAGAACCGCCACAGCGCCCGCCACATCCCGTCCGGCAGCACGTTGAAGTTCTGCAGTAGCAGCACCACACCCACCACGATGAGCAGGGCGGCAAACACGGGGAACCCGGCACCGGGGTGACTGCGCTTCTCGGTCACAGGCCCTATTTTACCCTAGGACCATTGAAATGTCACCGTTGTCGCCGTGGCTATTCAACGAGGTTCACCGAGAGGTACCCACCCCGTTCCCTGGCCTTCTGGTACAGCATCTTTGCCGTGGCCAGGTCTTCGATGGCCAGCCCCGTGGAGTCGAAGACCGTCACCATCCTGGCATGCTCCCGGCCCGGCCTAGCCCCTGATATCACCTCTCCCAGGGTGGCCCATATCTGCTCCTTACGGAACAGGCCCTGACGCAGGGGGACGTTGACCTCGCCGGCGTGACAGGACTGGGCCATGTCGTCCACCACCACGCGTGCCGTTTTCAGTATCTCCGGGTCCAGCTCCTGCTTGCCTGGTGCGTCGGCCCCCACGGCATTGATGTGTGTTCCGGGCCGGGCCCATGATGCGCGCAGCACCGGCGCCGTCGCTGGTGTGAGTGTGCACACGATGTCCGAGGCTGCCGCCTCCTCGGCGGAAGCGCCCGTCACCTTGAACTGGGGGAAGCGGGCGATGAAGGCGGCCACAGCCTCAGGGCGTATGTCGTAGACCCTGATGGCCTCCAGGGGAAAGGTCGCTGCGTGAGAGAGGAGGTGCATGTGGGCCTGGCGACCGGCGCCTATGAGGCCCAGGGTGCGTGAGTCGGGACGGGCTAGGTGCCTGGAGGCACAGGCCGAGGCGGCGGCGGTGCGATAGGCGGTGAACTCCGTGGCGTCCATGATCGCCAGGGGGTAGGCGGTGTCGGGGTCGCTGTAGATGAAGACGCCTATTACTGTGGGCAGGCCGAGCCGTGGGTTGCCCGGGTGTACGTTGACCCACTTGATGCCCGCGGCCCCCGGCAGTGCACAGGGCATGGCCCTGAAGTCGCCCTTCTCCACCTTGATGTAGACCTTCGGCGGCATCTGTGCACGGCCGGCAGCATGGTCCCGGAATGCCTGCTCCACCACCCCTATCACCTCTGCCATGTCCAGTAGCCCGGAGATATCGCCCTTGCTCAGGAGCAGAGTGCCCATCTCTTGCTCTTCCTCCCTTAAATCATAACAGTAAATCATACAGGAAAAGGACGACGTTGCCGAGGCCGCCCCACTCTCCCCCGTTGACATCTGTGGTACACTTGGACGGTAGTGACCGAACGCTCGGTCATCACGCCCTGAGGAATGGGAGGTGAGCGATGGCGCAGGACGCGTATCTCGAGTTGGCCCGGAGGCTGGAGTACCCCCCTTCTCCCCGGCTGCTGCACATCCTGAAGAAGATGGCCTCGCCAGAAGAGGCCAGGGTGCTGCTCGAGCTCCCCGGCGAGCCTGCTGGCATAGGCCGGAGGCTCGGCATGTCCGGGCGCACGGTGAAGGCGGCGGTGAAAGACTTATGGCGCCGGGGTCTCGCCTACGACAGGGGGAAGGGCCTGGAGTTCGCCCCCAACCTGCCGATACTGCATTTCTGCCTCGGCGGCTCCGCTGACTTCGTGGATGCAAAGCTGCTCAGGCTTTGGAGGGAGTTCTTCGAGGGGGAATGGTCACAGGTCATCCCCGACCGCTGGGAGACGCTCAAACGGCGCATGGGAGAGGTGGTGCCCGCTGCCCGGGCCCTTGACGGACTTCCCGACGTGCAGCCTGAGGAGGACATTCGGCAGATAATCGGGGGCGCGGAGGTCCTCGCCGTAGTACCCTGTGCCTGCCGGCGCCCGCTGCGGAAATGTGAGGCAGCGCTCGACAACTGCCTCGTGGTGGACGATTTCGCCAGGGACATCCTGAAGAAGGGCTGGGGGAAGAGGGTATCGGTGAAGAAGGCCCTCGCCCTCACCGAGGAGGCCGAGGCACTGGGCCTGGTGCACATGACCGCCAGGATGGGCGGCACTCTGGCCTTCCTCTGCAACTGCTGCGGCGACTGCTGCCACATCCTCTACCCCGGCCTGCGGAGAGGCAACCTGACGAAGGTGATTGACAGGTGCCGCTTCCGTGCCGCTGTTGACCCGGAGCGGTGCACAGGGTGCCAGGACTGCATCGAGCGCTGTCTCTTCGGGGCCATCTCGCTGCGCAGGTTCTCTGGTGCGAAGAAGTGGAAGGCGGTGGTTGATGCCGGGAAATGCTTCGGCTGCGGCCTCTGCGTGGTCGGCTGCGAGCCCCACGCCGCGAGACTGGTGCTGCCCGCAGCCTAGGCGCCCGTTTTTTCTCCTAGGTAAGGAAGCCCGTAGCCTTTGAGCGTGATCTTGTGGGCTATTGACTATTCCGATGGCTGCAAGGTAGTATTCGCCTGACCTAGACTGCAGGAGGAAGCGAAAGGAGGTGATGCACTCCGTTCGTTCGCAATGGTAGTTAGCAAGAAACAGAGGAGGAGTGAATGAGGCAGCTCTGGAAGGTACTGTCAACAGTTCTCTTAATGCTGGTAGCCGTGGCGGTGGTAGCTGCAGGCTGTGCGCCGGCGGCGGAGACGGTGGTAGAGAAGGAAAAGACGGTGAAGGTCGGCCTCAGCCTGCTCATGACCGGGCCGATAGCCACCACGGGAGTCCCGATATCGGAGGCGTACCTGGACTACCTGCGCTATGTCAACGATGAGCTCGGTGGCGTTGCCTATACCGGGCCTGACGGCAAGGCGGGCAAGGTCACCCTGGATGTCCTCTGGGAGGACAATGCCTACAGCGTGCCCAAGGGCCTCTCCATCTACAAGCGTCAGAAGGCAGCCGGCGTCATGGTGCGCTACATCCTGTCTTCCAGTGAGGCGGAGGCGCTGGTGGAGACCATCGCCCGCGAACACATGCCAACGGTGGGCATCAACGCCAGCCCGGTGATGATGGCCGCCAAGCCACGCTACTTCATCCCTGGCTATGCGGCGTACGCCGACCAGGTCGGGGGCATAGCCAGGTGGATAGCGCAGGACTGGAAGGGGAGCAAGCCTGCCAAGGTGGGTGTCATAATGCTTGATGTCCCCGCTGTGCGGGTGGCTGCGAAGAGTATGACCCCGGAGAAGATGGCGCCTCTGGGAGTGGAGCTGGTGGGGCTCGAATGGGTGTCTGGTGCGGTGACCGACTCTACCATCGAGCTGACGCGGTTGAAGGACAAGGGCACGGAGTACCTGGTCGTGATGCACATCGTGGGTGGAGCCACTGTGATCATCAAGGACGTCACCAGGCTGGGTCTCAGGGGCCAGATGAAGCTGGTGCAGCAGCAGATCGGCACGGACGAGTCGTTGATCAAGTTGCTGGGCGACGCAGCCGAAGGGGTGTACATGCAGGGGGTCAACGCCTGGCCCAGTGAAGACCTCTCGGGTGTGAAGCTGGCACGCAGGGTGACGCAGAAATACCGTGGTCATGACCTCAGCGTGCTTACCCTCATCGGCTGGTATTCCGCTGCCGGGATGGTGGAAGGCGTGCGCCTCGCCCTGAACAAGGTGGGCTACGAGAACCTGACGCGCGAGGCCATCAACGAGGGGATGATGAGCATCAAGGGCTTCGATACCGGGGGTGTCGTACCACCGATAACCATAGACCCGAACTATCCGGTGCTCAACGAGTGGATGAAGATGGCCGTGGTGCAGGGCGGGAAGCTCGTGCCTGTGGGTGACTGGGTGAAGTGCCCGCAGGTGGAGACCCGCGAGTAGAGCAGGACTGCCGTATGCTCGGCTAGCTGCTAGAGCACAGTCGGAGATAAACAGCAGGGCCAACCTCCGAGGTTGGCCCTGCTCCGTTCTTGCCCTTGTCGCCGGAGGCGGCAGTGGATAGAATGGGAGGGTACAGGGTCACTGAGGTAGAGGGACTGGGATAGGGCATGGCCAGAGCGGTGCTGGTGGTTGACATGCTCCGGGGCTTCCTGGAGGCGGGCAATCCCCTCTACTGCGGGGATAAGGCCCGCGACATCATCCCCAACGTGCGGAAGCTGCTGGAGCGAGAGCAGTCCCGGGGCGCCAGGGTGTTCTTCGTCTGCGACCGCCACAAGCCTGGCGACCCCGAGTTCAAGCTGTTCCCGCCACACTGCCTCGAGGATACCGCCGAGGCCGAGGTCATCTCCGAGCTTTCCGGGTACCAGGGCGAGGTGATACCCAAGACACACTTCGACGGCTTCCACGACACCCTCCTTGAAGGGAAACTCCGGGGGGTGGAGGTGGAGGAAGTGGTCATCTGCGGTGTGTGCACCGACATCTGCGTGCTGCACACAGTGGCCGGTGCCCGCGACCGGGGCTATGGGGTGGAGGTGCCGGTGGACTGCGTCGCCTCCTTCGACGGCAGGGCCCATGCCTTCGCCTTGCAGCACATGGAGAAGGTCCTGGGGGCGAAGCTGACCAATGTAGGCACGGCCCCGGCGTTGCAGCCGCGTTTCGACATCCCCGACTCCGTCCTTGCCGGCGACACCTCCGACGTCTACTTCGTGCGCACCGTGGAGGTGCTGAAGAAGGAAGGGCTCAACCCGCTGGCTACGATGGAGGTGTTCCCCACTAGGGACGGGATACTCTGCGGTATGGAGGAGGTCAAGGCGCTGCTGGCCAGGGTGCTCCCGGAAGACAACCGCGAGGTGTGGGCGCTCTCGGAGGGCGAGCCGATGCAGCGGAAGGAGGTGGTGCTGCGCATCAAGGCCCCGTATCAGAGCTACGGCATCTATGAGACGGTCTACCTCGGCATCCTCTCTCACTGTAGCGGCTGGGCCACCGCCGCCAGGGAGTGTGTCGAGGCAGCCCGCGGCATCCCTGTGGTCAGCTTCGGAGCCCGCCATGCCCATCCCCTGGTGGCAGGCGTCATGGACTATGCCGCTATAGTCGGTGGCTGCGTGGGCTGCTCCAGCATCTCCGGTGCCAGGCTCGCCGGCGTTGAGCCCAGCGGCACCATGCCGCATGCGCTGATCGTGGCCATGGGCGATACCGCAAGGGCTACGCTGGCCTTCGACAGGCACATGCCGCCCGAGGTCCCGCGCGTCTCGCTGGTGGATACCTTTCGGGACGAGCCTGAGGAGGCCGTCTATGTGGCCCAGGTGATGCAGGGAAGGCTGCAGGGCGTGCGTCTGGATACCCCGGGGGAACGGGGCAGGGTCACCGTGGACCTGGTGCGGGAGACCAGGGCCCGTCTGGACCTCGCTGGCTTCAAGGGCGTGAAAATCTTCGTCAGTGGGGGGCTCGACGTGGGCCGGATCAAGGACTTCGTCGTCGAGGGGGCGCCGGTTGATTTCCTCGGCGTCGGCAGCTACATAAGCGGCGCCAGGCCCATTGACTTCACTGCCGACCTCCACGAGATAGATAACAGGCCCATCGCCAAGAGGGGCCGGATCCCCGGCATCACCCCCAATCCCAGGCTGAAGCGCATTCTCTGAGCCCGCGTTCTTCTCTGTCACCCTGAGTCCGCCGAAGGTGGACGAAGGATCCGTAGCCCCCTGTTGGGAGCGGCTAGTGGGAGGTATTCTGGTGTCGGCTGCAGCATCGAGGACCGGGGTTGCCAACCTGCCCCTGCACTACGGCAAGGCGCCAAGGTGGCTTTTCGAGCGCATGACACGGCTGGCCCGCGAGGTCACCATTGCCGTTGTCAGCGACTTCGGACCCTCGGAGATGCTGCGGCGGCTCTCGGACCCCTTCTGGTTCCAGGCCTTTGGCTGCGTCCTGGGCTATGATTGGCACAGCAGCGGCGTCACCACCACCGTGTGCGGCGCCCTGAAGGAGGGAGTAAGGGGACTGGAACGGGAACTGGGGCTCTTCGTCGCCGGCGGCAAGGGCAAGACCTCGCGCAAGACCCCGGCTGAGATAGAAGGCTTCGGAAGCCATCTCAGGCTGGACCCCTCACGACTGGTCTATGCCAGCCGCATGTCGGCCAAGGTGGACAACTCGGCCCTCCAGGATGGCTATCAGCTCTACCATCATGTCTTTTTCTTCACCAGCGACGGCGCCTGGGCGGTGGTGCAGCAGGGGATGAACGAGGCCACCCGCTATGCGCGCCGCTACCACTGGCTGGGAGAGGCGGTCTCCAGTTTTGTCTGCGAGCCACACGCCGCCGTATGCTCCCAGGCCAGGGGCGAGGCGCTCAACCTCGTGGCACAGGAGAGCGCACAGGCCAGGGAGACCATCAGCCAGGTCGTCGCCACGGAGAGGCCGGAGAAGCTCATCGGGGAGCTGAAGAAGGTCAAGACGTTGAGCCTCCCGCCACGGCACCCTCTGACGGCCGAGGACATCAGCCCGGAGCACGTGGGCAGGATACTGGTCACTACCTACGAAAGGCAGCCCAGGGACTTCGAATCACTCCTGGGCCTGCCCGGCGTCGGGGCGAAGACGCTCCGTGCCCTGAGTTTGATTTCGGAGCTCGTCTATGGCGTGCCCGTGAGCTTCCGCGACCCGGCGCGCTACAGCTTCGCCCACGGCGGCAAGGACGGTCATCCCTACCCGGTGGACCGCAAGACCTATGATGCCAGCATCGAGCTGCTGCACGATGCGCTGCGCAGGGCGAAGGTCGGCGATAGCGAGAAGCTGGCTGCCTTCAGGCGGCTGAGGGCCTGGCTCTAGCCCTTCTTTCACAGTGGCGGAAAGAGGGCTATAATACAAGTGGAGGTGTGGGATGGCAGGTACGGAGGTCAGCAAGGCTCATCAGAAGGTGACGGTACGCCCGATGGTCGAGGAGGACATCTCCGAAGTGCTGGAGATTGACCGGGCGCTGGTGGGGGAGAAGCGGGTGCTTACCTATGCCAGCCCGGTGGAGAGCTACATCGGCGGTACCTTGGGTACGAGCTGGGTGGCTGAGTCAGCAGGCAGGGTGGTGGGCTTTGTGCTATGCCGTATGGTGGAGCCGGGCCCGGGTACCGTAGGTGGCGCCTGCATCGAGCTCGTCGGAGTGCACCCCGATGCCCAGCGCCAGGGTGTAGGTAGGGCCCTGGTAACTAAGCTGATGGAGCACTGCCGGGAGAAGGGGGTGCAGCAGATATCTATCATGGCGGACCGCCACGACATGGTGCTGCGCCGGTTCCTCACATCTTTGAGCTTTCAGCAGGGGGACCAGGTAAACTATACCCTGTGTCTGGAGTAGCTCCCTGGAGAGCTACTCCATTGAGCCTGTCCCTTACTACTATGCCCCCTGCTGTGGCCTGGTCATCACCATGGCCCCGTAGCCGACGACGGCTGAGTAGTCGCCGGTGGCTTCTGCGCTCGTGGTGTAGGCAACGAGGCTCGCCTCCTTAGCCCCCATCTCCCTGGCGGCGACGATGGCTGCCGCGACCGGGCCGTAGCCGCACATGGAGAGCTCCACCTCGCGCATGATGCGAAAGAGCCTTTCCTCGTCCAGGGCGGCTATGGCCTCTATCGCCTGCTTGTCCTTTGCCAGGGCAACCTGGTGAGGCTCATAGTGGGTGAGGTCCGTCGTGGCCAGGATGATGTGCCTCCTCCCCTCCATCGCCCGCGACACGATTTCGCCGACCTGCCGGGCGATTTCGAGGTCCTGGGCCAGCATGGATACGGGCACGATTCTTATCTCCGGGTCGAGGCCCTGAAGGAAGGGTAGCTGCACCTCGATGCTGTGCTCGTAGAGGTGAGCGCTGTCGTCCTCGATGAGGCCGCCATGACAGAGCTTCCTGGCCAGGTCCCGGTCTATGGCAACCCTGCCCAGCGGGGTCTCCCACTCGCCCTGGGCCATCACCGCCACCTGCTCGCCCAGGCCTGTATGGTTCGGCCCGATCAGCACCGCCGTTTCAAAGGGGCCGTCCTCGGCGAGCCTGCGGTAGAGGGCTGCGGCGACCTTCCCTGAGTAGGGATATCCAGCATGGGGGGCGATGGCCGCAACCACCCTTCGTGGCCCTTTCCGCTCCACCGCTGGCGGACGGCCCTCGTAGCACTCTTGGAGTTGCCTTTGCAGCTCCTCTTTGGTGCCGGCGTAGAAGTGGCCTGCGGCAAAGGCCTTTCTGACCCTCGTCATTTCCAGCCCTTACAGTTCGAGATTGCTGAAAAAGCCCTTGTGGCTCGGGGGGCCTGTCCGACTCCGTGTGCGGATGTGGCTGGGCTGGCGATGGCTACTTCTTTGTGAACGCTTTCGTGAACTCGTCTACAGACAGGGCGGGCATAGTCATGGTGCGCAGTGTGCCACGGGCCCCCAGCTCCACCGCCACCTTGCTCACGACCTCGTTGTTGGGGGCATCCAGGATATTGACGAAATCGAAGGGCCCCAGCAAGGCATACTGCGCCACTACCTTTACGCCCATGGCCTCCACTTCCTTGTTCACCGCCTTTATTCGCCCCGGGTTTTCCTTGACGGTCTTCCTGCCTTCGTCGGTCAGGCTGGTCAGCATCACATAGATCGGCACGTTCCACCTCCCTCCTTAACGCTTCCTGGCCCAGCCACACCCTCTGCGGGGTCTCCCTACTCCATTTTAACACGCTTTCAGCCGCCAGCAATGGGGGTTCTAAACAACCTGCAACGGGCAGGACGCGGGACGTTGACATCTAACGGTAGCCTTGCTACCCTGTGACGAATCACCATGCGCAGTGTTCTTTCCCATAGCACACAGGCAATAGCGGCGGTAAGCCGTGCCCGTGCCTGACCCCGTCGAGGCGGGGACGGGCGCCAAGGGGCACCGCGTGGCACGCGGCATGTGGGTCCTCACCGCCGTCGCCGTCCTCAACGTAGCCGGTTTCTCCATCAGCATTCCCTTCCTCTCCCTGTACCTGTTCCAGAGCAGGGGACTCTCCATGGCGCAGGTAGGGGCCGTCATCATGGTCAGCGGGTTGTGCTCCGCCGTGGCCCAGGTGTTCAGCGGCGTCCTTGCCGACCGCTTCGGCAGGCGTCCCATGCTGCTGAGTTCCGTATTCGCGGGCACGTTGCTGCAGTTCGTCATGGCCGGCCTCATCGGCGCCGACGCCCCCGTGGCATACATCGTGGTGGCGTACACCGGGGTGCGTGCCGCGCTGATGATGGGCCGTCCCGCCTTCTCCGCGATGGTGGCTGACCTGTCACCACGGGAACGCCTGGCGGAAGGTTACGGGCTGCTCAGGATAGGACAGAATGTCGGTTGGGCAGCCGGACCCGCCGTAGGAGGGTACCTGACCCTCTCGTTGTCCTACGCCTGGCTGTTCGTGTTCGCCGGCCTCATGGGCGTGGTCACGCTCGGCGTCGTTGTCCTCTTCCTCCGCGAGTCGCTGGGCTCCGGCGGCAACAACGAGGTGAACGTCCGCAGCCTGTTCTCCGGCGAGCTTAGCGGGAGCTTCCTCGGCTTCATGGCCCTGGGCATGCTGGTGTTCCTGGTCATGGGACAGATGGTCAGCACGCTTTCCGTGTACACGGTTGACCGCGCCGGGTTCAGCAACGGGCAGTACGGCACGCTGCTCACCCTGAACGGCGTGCTCGTGGCGCTGCTGCAGTATCCCGTGACCAGGGTTCTGGAGCGGACGGGCAGGGCGACCGTCCTGGTAGCCGGGAGCCTGCTTTACGGTGCAGGCTATCTGGTGCTGGCCTGGGTGGGCGGCTTCCCCCTCGCGGCGGTATCCATGACCATAGTCACGCTGGGGGAGATAGTGCTGGCGCCGACGACCCTGGCGGTGGTGGGCGAGCTTTCGCCGCACGGCTGGCGCGGGCGCTACATGGGGCTCTACGGCCTGAGCGAGACCGTGGGCATGTCGCTGGGCCCTATGGTTGGAGGCCTCCTGCTGGACGCGTTTCCCACTCAGCCGTTATCCATCTGGGGCACCATAGCATTGCTGGGCGTGGCCGCCGCGGCGGGCTTCGGCCTCTGGAGCGCGCTCACGGCTCG
>JBFMDE010000027.1:6133-20684 GCA_040754215.1 Chloroflexota bacterium | reverse complement strand
TGATGGAAGCAGTGAAGGCTGGTGGGACAAAGCTGAGGGTGGAGGACCTTCACCTTTCCTTCGGCGGAGTGAAGGCCCTGAGCGGCGTCAGCTTCGAGCTGAGGGAGCGCGAGGTCCTGGCCATCATCGGCCCCAACGGGTCGGGGAAGACCTCCGCCCTCAACTGCATCAGCGGCTTCTATCGTCCCCAGAAGGGCGCCATCCACTTCGACGGGCGCGACATCACCCGGCTGGCTCCCCACACCATCGCCATGCTGGGCATCGCCCGCACCTTTCAGAACCTCCAGGTCTACACGGGGATGACCACCCTGGACAACATCATCTCCGGGCGCCACTATCTCACCAGGTATGGCCTGTGGCAGGGCCTGCTCTACTGGGGTCCCTGCCAGAAGGAAGAGACCAGGCACCGCGAGCTGGTGGAGGACATTCTGGACTTCCTTGACCTGGAGCCAGTGCGTCACAAGCCTGCTGGCGCCCTGCCCTTTGGCACGCGGAAGAAGGTGGAGCTGGGACGGGCACTGGCGATGCAGCCCAAGGTATTGCTCCTGGACGAGCCCATGGCCGGGATGAACCTGGAGGAGAAGGAGGACATGGCCCGCTACATCCTCGACGTTGCCGAGGCCAAGTGGACCACGGTGCTCAAGGAGCCACCCACCATCGTCCTGGTGGAGCATGACATCGGCGTGGTGATGGACATCTGCGACCGCATAGTGGTGCTCGACTGGGGCCGGAAGATCGCTGAGGGCCCCCCTGCCGAGGTCAAGGCCAATCCGCAGGTGATCAGCGCCTATCTGGGAGCCGAGGAGTAGGAGGGCGAGCCACCATGGCGATGCTCCAGGTGAACAATGTTGAGGTCAGGTACCAGGGCGTCATCCTGGTGCTGCGCGGCGTCACCCTGGAGATCGACCAGGGGCATATGGTGTGCCTGCTGGGGGCCAACGGGGCGGGCAAGAGCACTACCTTGAAAGCTATATCAGGCCTGCTGTATACCGAGGAGGGAGAGGTCACCGATGGCTCCATCACCTTCGAGGGGGAAAGGATTGACCACAAGCACTGCCAGGAAATAGTGGCCCGCGGTATTGTCCTGGTGCCGGAGGGGCGGAAGGTGCTGGAGCACCTCACCGTAGAGGAGAACCTGCTGGCGGGAGCGCTGTACCGGAAGGACATGGATGGCATAAAGAACGACCTGGAGAAGGTGTACCACTATTTCCCCAGGCTGAAGGAATTGCGGCAGCACACCTCAGGCTACTGCTCCGGTGGCGAGCTGCAGATGATGGTGGTGGGGCGAGGGCTGATGGGACATCCTAAGCTCATGCTCCTCGACGAGGCCTCCATGGGGCTGGCCCCCTTCCTGGTCAGGGAGATCTACGAGATCATCAGGCGGCTGAATGCTGAGGAGCGTATCACCATGCTGGTGGTGGAGCAGAACGCGCGGGCCGCCCTGGAGTTCTGCGACTACGGCTATGTCATGGAGAACGGCAGGGTGGTCATGGATGGGCCTGCCGCCAAGCTCAGGGACAATGAGGACGTTAAGGAGTTCTACATGGGGCTGACCGAGGTGGGGAGGAAGAGCTACCGCGAGGTCAAACACTACAGGAGAAGGAAGAGGTGGCTGGGGTGAGCGATGGCTAAGGCGAAGGTAGCGGAGAAAGAGGCGCATCTGGCTGTGCCCCGGGACTTCGAGGCGGACACGCTGCCCAAGCTGTTGCTGAAGAACTACCTCAGGTACCGCAGCAGGCCGGCGATGCGCAAGAAGGACTTCGGGCTGTGGAATACCTATACCTGGGAGCAGTGCTATCAGCATGTCAAGCGGGCCTCGCTGGGCCTGCTCAGCCTGGGACTGAAGCCTGACGACAAGGTGTGCATCATCGGCGACAACGACCCCCAGTGGTACTGGGCGGAGTTCGCGGTGCAGGCGGCGGGCGGGGTGGCCTTCGGTGTCTTCGTTGACGCCATGTACGATGAGCTGGAGTACTATCTCAATCACTCCGATGCGCGCTTCGTCTTTGCCAAGGACCAGGAACAGTGTGACAAGTTCCTCTGGCTCAGGGAGCGGAACAAGATACCCGGGGTAGAGAAGTGCATCTACTGGGAGCACAAGGGACTGTGGTCCTACACCGACCCCTTCCTGATGAGCTTCGAGCAACTGGAGGAGCTGGGCCGGCAGTACGAGGAATTGCACCCCGGCCAGTTCGAAGAGAATGTGATGAAGGGCAAGGGCAGTGACGTCGCCATCTTCTGCTACACCTCGGGCACTACGGCTGCGCCCAAGGCGGCGATGATGAGCCACATGAGCGTCATCTTCTTCGGCCGGGGCGTGCGCTCGGTGGACCCGTGGCTCCCCACCGATGAGTACCTCTCCTATGTCTCTCCGGCCTGGGCCGCGGAGCAGTTCCTCGGCATAGCCTCGGGGCTGGAGACCGGGCTGTGCATCAGCTTCCCGGAGGAGCCGGAGACTGTCCAGGAAGACATCAGAGACATCGGCCCTCAGCTCCTCTTCTACTCGGCGCGCCTCTGGGAGAACCTCATCTCGGACATCCAGGCCAAGATCCAGGACACCTCCTACTGGAAGAAGCTCCTCTACAACACGGCGCTCAAGGTCGGCTACAGGAGGGCGGAGCTTATGGGTAAGGGGGTCAAGCCCAACCCGCTGTGGAGGGCCCTGTTCTGGCTCGCCGACATCATGGCGCTGAGGGCGCTGCGCGACTACACTGGCCTGCTGCGCACCAGGGTGGGCTACACCGCCGGGGCGGCGGTGAGCCCCGACGTGGTGCGCTACTTTCATGCCATCGGGTTGAACCTGAAGAACATCTTCGGCTCCACCGAGGCCAGCCTGGTCACTATCCCCCGCACCGGCGACATCCGGTTCGACAGCGTGGGCGTGCCCATCGAGGGCTGCGAGGTCAAGATCGTGGACGGGGAGATAGTGGTGAAGAACCCCGGCGTCTTCCTCGGCTACTACAAGAACCCGGAGGCCACGGCGGCGAAGTTGAAGGAAGGCTGGTACTACACCGGGGACGCCGGCTGGATAGATGAGACCGGCCACCTCATCTACTGGGACCGGGTGGACGAGCTCATGGACCTGCCTGGGGGGAAGTTCTCCCCGCAGTTTGTGGAGACCCGCCTGCGTTTCAGCCCCTACATCAGGGACTGTATGGTCGTTGGCAGCAAGGAGAGGCCCTATGTCACCGCTATCATAAACGTTGACTATGGTAACGTGGGCAAGTGGGCCGAGGCGAAGCACATCAGCTATACCACCTTTGTTGACCTATCCCAGAAGTCGCAGGTGTGCGAGCTCGTGCTTAAAGAGGTGCAGCGGGTCAACAAGACCCTGCCCGACTATGCGCGGGTGAGGAAATTCGTCAACCTGCACAAGGAGTTCGACCCCGATGAGGCGGAGCTGACGCGGACCAGGAAACTGAGGAGGACCTTCATGGAGCAGCGCTATGGGGGCATCATCGAGACCCTGTACCGCGAGGAGGAGACGTACCGCGTCGAGGCGCCGGTGAAATACCGCGACGGACGCACCGGCGTCATTTCGACCGAAATCCGGGTCAACGAGGTGGGGGACTAGATGGCGACTTTCATTCAACTGCTGGTGGCTGGCATTGCCATTGGCCTCATCTACGCCCTCTGCGCCCTGGGCGTGAACATCATCTACAAGTCCACCAAGATCCTCCTCCTCGCTGGCGGGGGCCTGGTGCTCATGCCGGCCTACATCGCCTGGGTGTTTGTCTCCTGGGAAGCCTTTCCTCCGGCACTGGCTATCATCGTCACCTTCCTCCTCAGCGCAGTTCTGGGCTGGGTGCTCTACCGCACCACGCAGCACCCGCTCATCGGCCAGCCTTTGCTCGCCCCGGCTATCTGCACCACCATGCTCTGGTTCCTGCTCCGCGGCGTCACCTTCCTCATCTGGGGAGGCAACCCGCGGATGTTCCCGAGCTGGCTGGCAGGGCGGGACGTGTTGCACTTCGGCCCGGTCAACATCCCGGAGGTTACAGTCGTCGCCCTGGTCGCCTGCGCACTGGTGGTGGCGGTGCTCATGCTGTACTTCAAGTACAGCCGGGGCGGGCTGGCGATGAGGGTCACCGCCGAGAGCCATACCATCGCCGAGATACTGGGGATAAAGGTGAGGCGGGTCTTCGGAAATGCCTGGGTCATCTGCCTGCTCCTGTTTGCTGTAGCTGGAATCCTCACCGGCGCCATCACCGGCATCAGCCAGGACCTGGACATGATCGGCGTCTACGGCATCGTCGTTGCCCTGCTGGGGGGACTGGAGTCCTTCACTGGCGCCATCGTCGGCGGGTTGCTCATCGGGCTGGCCCAGACCCTGGTGGGTGGCTACCTGGGTGCCAAGCTCGGCGGGGGCATAGCTGAGGTGGTGCCCTTCATCATCATCTGGCTGGTGATGTACTGGCGGCCCTACGGCCTGTGGGGCCTGGTGCGCATAGAGCGGATCTAGGGAGGTCGAGCAATGGGCGAGCGTCCCTGTGGCGTGTTCAACACGCGGTATGAGCAGGACCGTGCCATCCTGCGCACCCGCTGGCAGTGGGCCCTGTTCATCGCCTTCCTGCTTGCCCTCATCGTCCTGCCCCGGTTCATGAGCTCGCACCTGCTCTACCTGGGGATCCAGATCAGCACCACCATCATCGCCATGCTGGGTATCCAGCTCATGATGGGCTATACGCACCAGATACACCTGGGCCTGGCTGGATTCGTCGGCATGGGCGCCTATGGTTCATCGCTACTGACCTACCACCTGGGGCTCAACTTTTTCCCTGCCATGCTTGCTGGCGGCCTGCTGGCCGCGGCCTACGGCCTCATCATCGGCACCTCCGCGCTGCGGGTGAAGGGCCTGTACATGGTCATCCCTACCGTGAGCGCCCACTTCATCTTCTTCTACCTGGTGAACGAGATATTCAAGAAGTGGACCTTCGGCACCGACGGCATTGAGGCGGCCACGCCCAGCATCTTCGGCTTCACCTTCAACAGCGACCTCAGCTACTTCTACCTGGTGGCGGCGATAGCGTTAATCATGGGTATCCTGGCGCGGAACCTGGTGCGGAGCAAGATAGGCCGGGCCTGGGTGGCCATCAGGGACAACGACCTGGGGGCGGAGTGCCTGGGCATCAACATCTTCTACTACAAGCTCCTCGCCTTTGCCGTGGGCAACTTCTACGCCGGCATCGCCGGCTCGCTGTGGGCGCACTACGTCGGCTACCACAACGCCGAGTTTTATGGTATCCAGGATACCGTTTACTATGCTGCCTTCACCATCGTTGGCGGCATGGGGCACATCATGGGGGCGGTCTTCGGTACCCTCTTCTGGAGGGTGCTGGGCGAGGGGGTCAACTATGTGGCCCCTATAGTGCAAGACATCCTGCCGTCTACAATATCGGCAAACGTCGGGGCTGCCATGGGTCTCATCATCTTCGCACTGGTGGTCATAGTGTTCCTGGTGCTGGAGCCGAGAGGTGTGGCGCACCGCTGGGAGATCTTCAAGCGCTCTTATCGCCTGCACCCGTTCTCTTACTGAGGTTGGATGGTTACTGCTATGAAATGGGGTCTTGTCAGAACAGTGACATGGGAAAAGGGAAGGAGGTAGATCAGATGAAAAAGGGACTCTCACTGGCGACAATGCTTCTGCTGGTGCTGCTCATCTTGCCTGCCTGTGCGGCGCCGGCCCAGACGGTGACTGCGACGCAGACGGTGACGGTAGCGCCACAGCCGGTCACGCCCAAAGACGTGGCAATAGAGTTGGTCTCGGTCAACGTGGACAAGATAAGCGATACCTCGGCCGACATCCGCGTGGTGTTCAAGGCCACCAACCCTAACGCCTTCTTGGTGACGCTGGCCAGCATCAACTTCAGCCTCAATGAGGAAACACAGCTTTTCTTCCCGGTGTCCAGTATGACCACCGAGGTGATGGACGACATCGCCACTGGTCGGGCTATTACGGTGGAAGTCCCCTTCACCCTGGCCAAGGCAGGGCTGGCTGCCGTCCCGTGGAAGGCAATGCAGGAGGGGACGGCCAAGTTCAAGTGCCGCGGCAACATCATCGCGGTCTCGGAGAAGGTGGCCGGCGGTGGCTGGCGGCAGCGGTACGACACCAACACGGTGGACGAGACGCTGGCAAAGTAGGTGAGCGACAGCACCACAGCATGTATACCTGAAGGAAAGCGATGTCGTCATGAGCTGACAAGATGGCGGCGCTGTAAACCAAATGTCTGCTAAGGAGGAGACGGATGAAGGGTAATGCAGGAAGGTTCACGAGGTTTCTCTTGTTGTTGCTGGCGGCAGTGGTGATGCTGGCGCCGTTGGCTGCATGTGCAAAGGCGCCGACGACGCCGACGGCAACCACGCCCGGGGTGACACCTACAACGCCCGTGGTGAAGCCGACGATAAAGCACTATACCACGGTGGACCTGACCGGTCCGTACGGCATCCTGGTGCCCGACCTGTTTGAAGCGATGCTCGACTACTACCGGTACGTGAACGAGAATGGCGGCATCAATGGCTATCCGGTGGAGCTGGTCTGGGGGGAGACCGGCAACGTCATGGCGCGTGCCTGGAGCCACTACAAGCGGTTCAAGGATGAGGGCATGCAACTCATGTGGCTCATCTCTTCACCTGAGGGAGAAGCTTTCAAGTCCACGCTGGAGAAGGACAAGATATTCTGCCCACTCAACTTCGGCCAGAGTGACCCGCAGCTCTACCCGCCGGCGTGGCAGTGGGTGGATGGTCCCAGCTACGGTGAGGGCTTCGGCGCCTTCGCCTACTGGGTGGTGAACGAATGGTGGCCCAAGAATAAGCACGGCAAGTGGGACAAGCCCAGGATAGGCATCATCGGGCCGGACAGCGCCTATGGCAAGGCGGCCAACCTGCCCGAGGTGCATGCGTACGTGAAAGCCATCGGAGGGGAGCATGTGGGCCAGGCCTTTCCGCCGGTGGTGCCCGTTGATGTGACGCCGCAGGTCATGCAACTGGTCAAGGATGTGGCCAATCCCCAGGTGGACTGGATCTGGACGCAGGGGCTGAGCCAGATCGCGACGGTGTGGCTGAAGAACATGAGCGCCCTGGGGCTCCAAGGGAAGGTGGGCGTGGCCGGCTTCTGGTGGACCACCGGGGCGGAGCTGCTGCGCCGCATTGACGCCAAGTTTGTCGAGGGCTACATATTCTCCCAGTACTCCTACATGCCACAGGTGGAGAAGGACCATCCCGGCATCAAGAAGGTCAACGAAATGCGGCAGAAGTACCATGGCAAGGACGCCGACGAGTACTACAGCCGCGGCGTGAGGGCCGCCCAGTACGTGATGGAGGTCACCCGCATCGCGCTGGAGAAGTTCGGCTACGAGGGGCTGACCGGTGCGAACTACAAGAGGGTGCTGGACGAGGGCATGTTCCCGCGGCACTGGAAGACCCCCTGGGACCTCGGTGCTGAGATTGACATCACCCCCAACGACCGCAGGACGGCAAAGCAGTTGATGTTCTACGTGGTGAAGGGCGGCAAGATTGAGCGCATGAGCGGCTGGATAGACGCGCCGCACATCTTCCCTGCCCAGTACAAGGACCTCTTCCCCGGCGAGCCGGTCTACAGCCAGTAAGGAGCGCTTGACGGCAATACGGCATCAGAGAGGCGGGGCGCCCCCCTCAGGCGCCCCGCCCGTCCTCTGCCGTTTTCTTCACCCTCATCTGGCCTCTCCCATTCCTTCGACAGGCTCAGGGCTAGTCCTTGGGCAAGCTCGAAACCAGTCCTTCGATAGGCACAGGACAGGCAAGGGAGAGGGAGACTCTCTCTCCCTTGGAGGGAGAGAGTTGGAGTGAGGGGGATAGATAGCCCCGTGCCATAGGCTCGTCCATAGCAGGGAGTCAAGCTAATCTCTTTGTAAGGAGGCGCCATGAGCGGTGGAAGCAAGATAAAGTCTGAGGCGCGGTTCGAGGGCTGCCCGGTAACCGAGACCTCGGCCGGCATGCCGGTGAAGGCCACCTATGGCCCAGGGGACACGAGGGACCTCGGCTACTCCCGCGATGTGGGGGAGCCGGGGGAGTACCCCTTCGTCAGGGGCATCTGGAAGGACATGTACCGGGGGAAGCTGTGGACGAGGCGTGTGTTCACCGGCCTGGGCTCGGCCTCGGACACGAACAAGAGGTATAAGTTCCTCATTGAGCACGGCGAGACCGGTCTCTACTGCTTTGGCGACACCATCACCCATATGGGCATAGACCCCGACCACCCCATGGCCAAGGGCTACGCCGGCGTCAGCGGGGTGTCCCTCGTCTGTCTTCGGGACATGTATGAGCTCTTCGAGGGCATCTCCCTTGAGGACATCAGCGTCTCCTTCAACAACCCCTCGATGGCGGCCGCCGTCATCTACGCTGCCTTCGTCACCGCTGCTGAAGATATGGGCTACGACCTCGGCAAGCTGAGCGGTTCGATTCTGAACGAGCCGATACACCTCGTCCACAGTATGTACGATGTCAACGCGCGTCCCTTGGAGCTGAGTGCAAGGGTAGCCACCGATGTCATCGAGTATTCCGTACGGCACACGCCGAGGTGGCACCCCATTGCTCCTAATGCCTATGACATGCACGAGAAGGGGGCGAACGCGGTCCAGGAGATGGCCTTCACCATCGCCATCATGATGGAGTATATTCGCCGGATGCTCCAGCGCGGCTATGACATCGACCAGTTCGCCCCCAGGGTGAACCTGCTCGGCTGCGCCTGTGACATTGACCTCTTTGAGGAGGTGGCCAAGTTCAGGGCGGCGAGGAAGGTGTGGGCCAGGCTGATGAGGGAACGCTACGGGGCGAAGAGCCCCCAGTCCTGGAGGCTCTATCTCTCCGCCCACACATCGGGACATTCCCTGACCAGGGCGCAGCCTGTGAACAACATCGTGAGGGTTACCCTCGAGTCACTGGCCTGTGTCCTCGGGGGCCTCCAGTCCTTCGACCCTGCTGGATACGATGAGGGCTACTATGTCCTGACTGAGGACTCGGCGCTGACCTCCTTGAACATCCACAACATCCTGGCCTACGAGGCCAGGGTGGCGAACACGGCCGACCCGCTGGGAGGCTCCTACTACATCGAGTCCTTGACCAGGACTATGGAAGAGCGCATGTGGGCAACGATAGAGGAGATGGAGAGGATGGGCGGTGCCATTAAGGCTACGGAGTCGGGGTGGATGAGGGACGAGCTGGAAAGGGAACTGATCAAGGAGCAGAGTGAGGTGAGGCAGGTCAAGAGGGTCGTGGTCGGCCTGAACAGGTTCGTCGTGCCTGAGGAACAGGAGGTGCCGATCCGGGTAGGCCGTGACAGGCCATTGGAGGAGCAGATAGCTACCTCCGAGAAGAGGGAGCGGGAGATAGTGGAGCTGAGGTCACGGCGTGACCAGGGGAAAGCGAGGCGGTCGCTGGAAGGCCTGCGCGCTGCGTCAGGAGAGGGAATAAATCTGGTCGAGCCATTAAGGCAGGCCCTCAGGGCGGATGTTACGCTGGGCGAGGCGCTGGGTGCAATACGACTGGGCTATGGCGCAAGCTATGACCCCTTCGGGATGGTGGAGTCTCCTTTCTGAAAGTGTCGCTGAGAGGGAAGGAGCGTGCTGTATGGAGAGTCATGGGGCACATGGTATCAAGGTGGTAGCCGCCATGACTGGCCTGGACTGTCATGACCGTGGCCTGATATACCTGACCAGCGTGCTCAGGAACGCAGGGATGGAGGTGGTGTACCTAGGGATGTTCAACACGCCGGAGAGGGTGGTGAAGACCGCGATACAGGAAGATGCTGACGTGATAGCGTTGAGCTATCTGAACGACCACCTTTACATGTTGCATTTCCCGAGGGTGGTGGAACTGCTCAAGGAGAAGGGTGCCGGCCATATCGCGGTGGTGACGGGGGGTAGGATCGCCAAAGAGGACAGGCCGAGGCTGGCTGCACTGGGGATCAGTGGCTTTTTCGGCCAGGAGGCCACTGACGAGGAGATGGTAGCGCACATTCAGCAGAGGGTCGCCGGACGGAGGCGCGCAGGGAGTTCCCGGACCGGCCATTGAATATCGTACTATAATCCCATTGACTTTGGTTTCCCCATCGTCCAATAATTGGCTTGCCGGACATTGTCTGGCGCTCACCGTGTAGGTACTGTTGCCATGTCTGAGAGGATGTTCATTCAAGGGAACGAGGCCGTAGGCTGGGGGGCACTGTGCGCCGAGTGCCGCGCCTTCTTCGGCTATCCCATCACGCCGCAGAACGAGGTCACCGAGTGGTTTGCCAGGGAATTCCCGAAGAGGGGCAGGGTCTTCATCCAGTCCCAGTCTGAGACGGGGTCCATCAACATGGTCTATGGGGCGGCGGCCGGTGGTGTCCGCGCGATGACATCCACCTCCAGCCCGGGATGGGGTCTGATGCAGGAGACCATGTCGCACCTGGCGTCAGCGGAGCTCCCCTGTGTCGTGGTGCTCGTATCCAGGGGTGGGCCCGGAGGAGGCAGTGTCAGGCATTCGCAGATGGACTACCTGTCCGCCACCCGGGGTGGGTATGGGGGATACAAGAACATAGTCCTGGCTCCGGCTTCGGTGCAGGAGACCTGTGACCTGGTGCAGCTTGCCTTCCATCTGGCCGACAAGTATTCCAACCCTGTGGTCGTGCTCAGCGATGGCCTGATCGGGCAACTGGCGGAGCTTGTTGAGGTGCGGACCATAGATTTCGGTCCGCTTCCCACCAAGGAATGGGCTCTTCTGGGAAAAGCGAGGCATGCCGACGGTAAGAAGCGGCTGGTGCACTCCGCTCCAGGGATACTGCCGCGGCCATCCCTCTATCATAATTATGGCTCCTATTTCCAGCATGTATCTAAGAGGTACCACATGATGCAGCAAGCCGAAACGAGGTGTGAGGAATATCTGGTGGATGATGCCGACATCCTCGTCGTGGCCTATGGTTACGTGGCCCGGTCTGCCAAGCAAGCGGTGAGAATGGCCAGGGCCAAAGGACTCGCCGCGGGCCTGGTCCGGCCCGTCACCCTGTGGCCCTTCCCCGGGGGCATTATCGGGAAGAAGGCGCGTCTGGGGGCCCGCTTCTTGGTAGTCGAGGATAGTCTTGGCCAGATGGTGGACGATGTGCAGGCTGCGGCGGAATGTCGGGATCGGGTACATCTCTTGGGAGTCATGGCGCGCCATCTGCCCACCGACGGCGGCATGATCTTCCCAGAGAGGATCCTCGAGGAGGTAGAGAGTCTGCAATGAGCCGGGGGTCGAAAGCACGAGAGAAGGTGTGTGGCTGGCCCGAGCTGTGGCGTCCGATTCCGGGTGCGGTACCGTTCTGCCCGGGGTGCCAGGAGCCGGTAGTGGGGCGGGTCGTGTGCGAGGTGGTCCATGAGCTTGGCATTGAGGGCAGTACGGTCGCGGTGGTTGGCGTGGGCTGCTCCGGTTTCATGGGCATGACCCTTGATGTAGATTGTGTTATCGCAGCGCATGGTCGTGCCCTTGACGTGGCTACCGGCCTCAAGCGAACCCACCCCGACACCATAGTGTTCACCGTCCAGGGTGATGGTGATTGTCTGTCCATCGGCGCAGAGGCGCTCATTGCGGCCATGGGTAGGGGTGAGAGCGTCACCGTGGTGATGTTGAACAATGCGAACTACGGTACCACCGGCGGCCAGATGGCCCCCACCACGCTTGTGGGTCAGGTCACCACCACAACACCTGAGGGTCGTCACCCTGCAAAGGAGGGATACCCCGTGCACGGGGCTGAGCTGGTCGCCAGCTTCAAGGGTGTCTCCTATTCGGCAAGGAGCGCGCTATTCAAGCCTACCCAATATCAGCAGACCAAGAGGTATATTCGGTCCGCCTTTGAAAAACAGAGGGCTGGAATGGGTTTGAGCTTCGTGGAAGTGCTGAGCGCGTGCCCTGTTGACTGGCGGCTGACACCGGTGGAGTCGCTGATGTGGATCGAGCGCGAGATGGTCAAAGAGTTTCCGCTGGGCGAGTTCAAGAACGTGGACACACGAGGGGTTGTTGAATAGCCTTATGGACGCAGAGGGTAGTGGGCAGCAGCGGGATGTGATCATGGCGGGGACGGGTGGCCGTGGGGTACTGGTGGCGGCACGCACCCTTGCCCTGGCAGCAACCTCCTGCTATCCACATGTGAGCTGGCTACCTTCCTATGCTGTCTCACAGCGTGGTGGCCAGTGTGAGTGCACTGTGGTGTTCGACACAGAGGAGGTGGCCTCACCGCTGGTATTGAGGTCCGGCGCGGCGGTCATCTTCGATTCGGTGCAGCTCAAGCCCTATGAAGGCAGGGTGCATCCCGGTGGTGTACTGGTGGTCGAGAGCACCGACCTGGAAAACAAGGTGAACATACAGGGGGTGGGGGTCTACATGGTGCCTGCGCTCAAGCTGGCTGCTGAACTGGGCGAGGTGACTTCGCTGAACTTCATCCTGCTCGGCGCCTATCTCGGGGCCACGGGTGCCCTTCCTGTGGAGGCGGTGGAGGCGGAGGTCAGAAAGAGGTATGCTGCGCGGAAAGACGTTGTGACTGGCAATCTCCGTGCCCTGAGCAAGGGGCTGGAGTTCATCCAAGGGCAACTAAAGTCAGGAGGTTAGGGACGAGATGGCCTTTTCCTTCGAGCTGACATCAGAACAGGAACATATCAGGGACCAAGCACGCGGATTCGCCGCCAGGGAGATAGCCCCCATCGCCGCCGAAGTTGACGAGAAGGATGTCTTCCCCTGGCATCTGTACAAGAAGCTAGCCCAGCCACCCTACCAGTACACAGCCTGGTTCATCCCTGAGGAGTACGGGGGCCGCCCGCGCAGTCTGATGGACACCTGCATCATTGCTGAGGAGTTGGCCTATGCCGGCAAGAGCACCATTGGCACCGTGCTCATCGAGGCCTGTGGACTGGGTACCGGGTCCCTGAAGGCTGGCGGCAACGAGGTGCAGAAGAGGAAATACTGGCCGCCGGTAGCGCGAGGGGAGGCCGTCATGGCCTTCGGGCTCACCGAGCCACGTGGTGGCTCTGATGCCGCCGGGCTGGAGACGATGGCAGAACGTGATGGAGACCACTATGTCCTGCGCGGTAGGAAGCGCTATGCCAGCTTCGCCAGCATCTGCAATCAGATCACGATATTCGCCCGGACAGACCCCGGCGCGGGAGCAAGGGGCATCAGCGCCTTCATCGTGGAGCAGGGCACTCCCGGCTTCAAGGTCGTGGAGAAAGTACCGTGTCTGGGGATGAGGGGGCACCAGGACGAGGAGGTGGTCCTCGAAGATTGTCGCATCCCGAAGGGAAATCTAATTGGTGAGGAGGGGAAGGGGTTGCGGTATGCCCTGGCGTCTCTGGACGAGACGCGCACCACGCTTTGCGGAGGGTACATTGGCCTGGCGCGAGCAGCGCTGGAGGACGCTGTTGACTATGCGAAGGCGCGTCAGGCCTTCGGCAAGCCCCTGTCGGAGTACCAGGCCCTGCGTTTTCCCATGGCGGACGTCTCGGTGATGATAGAGGCGGCGCGGCTCATGATGTACCGTGTGGCCTGGATGGCCGACCACAAGAATGCGAAACATACGGCGGAGACGGCCGCCGCCAAGTCCCTTGCCTCAGAGACGCTGCTCAAGGCCATTAACGTGGCTGTGGAGGTGCTGGGTGGCTTCGGCTGCACCAAGCGTCACCCGGTGGAGCGTTACTACCGGGATGGGAGGATCTGGGTCTTCGCCCAGGGCGCCCCCAATATACAGAAGCTGATCGTCTCCAGGGCCTTGTTTGGCGAGTAAATGGTAATCTTCGTTTGCATAAAGCAGGTCCCTGAGGAGCTCAAGGTTGATGCCAGGACCGGTGCCCTGGTGCGCGAGGGCATAGCCGGCGTCATCAACCCGTGTGACCGCAATGCCATCGAGATGGCGCTCCTGTTGCGAGAGAGGCATGGGGGGAAGGTCGTGCTGCTCACTATGGGGCCGGCTCAGGCGGAGGACTCGCTGAGGGAGGGGCTGGCGATGGGGGCGGATGAGGCGGCGCTCCTCTGTGACCGTGACTTTGCTGGCGCCGATACACTGGCTACATCCTATGCTCTGGCGGCCGCTGTGAGGAAGATGGACAGCTTCGACCTCATCATCTGCGGCAGAGAAACGGCCGATAGCGGGACCGGCCATGTCGGCCCTCAACTCGCCGAACACTTGAGGGTCCCCCAGGTCACCGATGCCGTCGAGCTGGCGGTTGAAGGGCGCAAGCTCAAGGCCAGGAGAGCCCTTGAAAGGGAGTATGAGATGGTCGAGGCCGACCTGCCGGTGCTGGTAACGGTGCCCAGGGGGATAAATCAGCCCAGACTACCGTCCTTCGGTGACATACTGGAGGCCTCAGCCAAGCCGCTGCATAGGTGGTGTGCCTCAGACCTGGCTGTCGAAGCCGACCGGATAGGACTCAGGGGTTCTCCGACTCGCGTCCTCAATGTCTTCGTCCCAGAGGCGAAGAGGCATTGTCAAAGACTCACTGGAAAAGCAGAGGAGGTCGCGGAGAGACTGGCTGCAGTGTTAAGGGAGAGGGGGCTGGTACCGAAGAGGTAAAGC
>JBFMDE010000027.1:2725-6033 GCA_040754215.1 Chloroflexota bacterium | reverse complement strand
CGTCCTCAATGTCTTCGTCCCAGAGGCGAAGAGGCATTGTCAAAGACTCACTGGAAAAGCAGAGGAGGTCGCGGAGAGACTGGCTGCAGTGTTAAGGGAGAGGGGGCTGGTACCGAAGAGGTAAAGCTGTGGAGAACTACCTTGGCGTCTGGACCTTTGCCGAGCAGAGGGACGGCAGGCTCTCTGAGGTGAGCCTCGAGCTGCTGTCCTGGGGACGTCGGATTGCTTCACAGCTTCAGACGGATGTCTCGACGGTCTTGCTGGGCCATGGTGTAGGGGCGTTGGCTGCAGAGCTATTCCAGTTCGGCGCCAACAGGGTGTATCTGGTGGATTCCCCTACGCTCAGTCGCTACCAGACCAAGCCATACTCGGCCGTGGTAGGACACCTCGTCTCCGAGTACCACCCTGAGGTCTTCCTCTTCGGGGCCACCGCTCTGAGCAGGGACCTGGCGCCCCGGGTAGCCTGTGCACTGAACATCGGCCTCAGTGCCCACTGTGTGGACCTGAAGGTTGATGTGTCCACGCGGCAGCTGTTGCAGGTGTGTCCCTTCTTCGATTGGATAGTGACCATCGTCTCTGAGACCAGGCCGCAGATGGCCACTGTTCTGCCCGGTTCGGCCAGGCCGCTGCCGAGAGATGACTCCCATGCTGGGGAGGTGGTCAGGGTTGTGATGGATGTGCCTCCTCCCGATGTTCGTGTGCTCGGTGTGGAGTCGGTACCTGGGGAGGGAGAATCCAGGCTGGAAGAGGCCGAGGCGGTGGTTGGCGTGGGCAGGGGTGTGGAGGACGGCGGTGTGGTGCGGGAACTGGCAAAAATCCTCGGGGCCGAGGTCGGCGGTACAATGCCTGCGGTGGATGCGGGTCTGGTCCCCGAATCTCGCATGATAGGCCAGACCGGCAAGGTGGTCAGGCCAAAGCTGTACCTTGCCTGCGGCATCTCCGGGGCCAATCAACATACCGTCGGGATGCAAGACTCCGGGTTTATCGTCAGCATCAACAAGGATGAAAGGGCGCCCATCTTCAGGGTATCGGATATCGGGATAGTGGGCGATGTAGGTGAAGTGGTCCCTGCCCTGGTACGGGCCCTGTCGTCAGGCCACTGAGATAGTTGAGCCCTGGGTGGTCTTCGTCACTTCGATACGGGTAGGGAATACATCTTTGAGTTCCTCGAGGTGGGTGATGACGATGACCTTCTCGAAGTCGTCCTGTACGGAGTTGATGACGTCTATGAGTTTTCCTCTGCCTGAGTTGTCCTGTGTGCCAAATCCCTCGTCAATGAACAAGGTGGACAGTGATGCCCCGGCACGACGAGTGAGAAGGCGGGAGAGGGCCAGGCGCAGGGCGAAGTCTATGCGGAAGGCCTCGCCGCCGCTGAACATCTCGTAGTTGCGCGTGCCCAGCTCGTCGCTTATCCTTATGTCCAGCGTCTCCATCACGCTGCCCTTCTTGGTCTCCCTCTGCGTTTCCATCTTTATGGACATGCGGTTGTCTGTCATTCGCTTCAGCAGTCGGTCTGCCTCTCGCTCTATCTCGGGGAGGGCTTGTTCGATCAACAGTGCCTGAATACCCTTTTTCCCGAATGCTTCAGCCAGTTGCCTGAAGATGTTCTCCTCCTCCAGAGAAAGCTGCCTTGCCTTTCCTCTGGCCTTTCTGTCTTCCTCGAGCTGTCGCATCTGCCGCAGCCTTTCCTGGATTACCGCAGCCTTCTCCCGATGCCTCTGCTCCTCGCCCGTAAGTGCCTGGCAGGCCGCGTTGGCTTCTTCGACCTGGAGTATCACAAGGGGCAGCCTCGCCGTTTCCTTGGCCAGTTCCTGGTGCTTCTCCTCTTCGACTTCCATCCGTCGGCGGATGTCGCCTGCTGCTTCAAGGCACCTGCCCAGCTCGGCCCCCATCTCAGGGCGCCGTTTGCTGGCCTCCTCAAGCATCTGCCACTGCTCTTTGAACTGGGCTGCGGACCGTAGTTGTTTCAGTACGTCCTCATGCCGCTGCGCATCATACCCCAGTGCGGTCGCCAGGGTTCTCAGCTCAGCCAGGGCCTTCTGTTCGGCCGGGGCATAGTCCCTCGCCGTCAGGCGCCCTTCGATATTCGCGAGCTGCTCCTGGTCTTCGACTAGAGCCTTGGCGGCCTCCTGGGCGTCGGCGATTTCTTTCTCGACACCACCCACCAGGCCAAGCTTGGCCGCCCTGTCTGCCTTGAGCTCCGGCTCCAGGCGGGCCATTTCGCTTTCCAGGTTCCGGCGTTCCCACCCGTGTCGCTCTACCTCCTCTTTTGCCTCCCTGATTGCCTGGGACTTCGCCGTTCGCTCACTCTGGTAATTGTGGCGCACCTTCTCCAGCCCCTCCGTGCCTAGCTCTGTATCGCACAGCGGGCACCTGGCATCCCTGGTGGTCAGCAGGTCGAGCTTTTCGTCCAGTTGTCTCAGGTCGGCGTTCAATCCCTCTATTGTGGACTTCAGGCTATTGACTCTGGCAAGGAGTTCCTGAGAGCGTTGTCGTTTCTGGCCCATCGCCTCTTCTCGAGAGGCCAGTGATTGTAGCTGGGTGCGTGCCGCTCTCAACTCAGACTCGAGCCAGGGAAGTGAGTCGGCCTTTGCCTGTCGCTCCCGTAGCCGGTTCTCGATGATACAGTGTTCGGTAAGCAGTGCGTTCTGTGCACGTTCGACTACCTTGTCGAGCTGGCTGACCTGTTCGTTGAGGCTTACCAGTTGCTGGGCCTTTTCATTCAGGGCATTGTTCTCGGCATCCAATTGCACGAACCAGGTGTAACCCTCTTCTATGGTGGCACGTTTTGACTCCACCGTCTCATAGGTTGCTATCCGGGAACGCAGTTCTACGGCCTGGTTTTCCCAGCGTGCCAGGTCTGCCTTCAGTTCGCCAAGGTGTGATTCGACGTACTTCAGTTGTTCCTGCTTCGTCTCCAGGGCATGTTGCTGTTGCTGGATACTGGCGAGGGTTGCCTCCTTCTCCTTCAGGTCAGCCTCGACCCTGGACAGTTCGGACCGCGATTCCATCAATTCCGCCTCGTATTGCGGCCTCTGTGTCAGTTCGGTATCCATGCCGGCGATGAGCTCTTCTATGCGGGCAGCATCGTTGTTGCGCTCTGCAGCCAGGGCTTTGGCCCGTTCCTCTAGCTCCTCGTAGAGCGACAGTCCCAGGATGGCTGCCAGGACCTCCTTGCGCTTGGCTGGCTGCTTCAAAGTGAACTCGTTGGCCCTTCCCTGAAGCAGGAAGGAACTGTTGATGAACGTCTGATAGTCAAGGCGGAGGGTGTCTATTACCTTCTGCTGTGTCTCCGTGATGTTGTTGCC
>JBFMDE010000027.1:0-2625 GCA_040754215.1 Chloroflexota bacterium | reverse complement strand
GAGCCGTCGAGTGGTGGGACCGGGATCAGGTTGAAGAAGGCGAGTACTAGGTTGAGTACCACCACATATTTCAGCAGCTCTATCAGCACGTCAGGCCAGGCGTTCAGTGTGAATCTGGTGAGCAGTCCCACGAAGGCGGCGGTGATGATGTTGGCGAATGCGCCGGAGAAGCTCACCGCTGCCATGCTCCACTTCGCGGGGTGGCGCAGGTACAGGGGATTGACCGGGACCGGTTTCCCCCAGCCGAACCCCACGAGGAAGAGCAAAAGGGTGCCCATTGGGTCCAGGTGGACCATCGGGTTCAGTGAGACACGGCCCAGCCTCTTGGCAGTGTCATCTCCCAGTCGGTGAGCAGTGAACGCGTGGGAGAACTCGTGGACGGTGATGGCGATGGTGAGCGAGATGGCCACCATCATCAGCAGTCGAAGGAATTCCAGTGGGTCCTGCTGGAGCAGGTCTATGCTGCCGAGTAACACCTACGTACCACTCCGTTCACGTTTCCACCAGATAAGGTCGAGTTCACCTGCCATCTCGTTTCTCGCTGTGTGCTGTAACAGCAGAGACGGCGGTGAATATGATACCATATGTCTTGTTGACAGCCACAGGGCGATGCTCCATAATACCTCGCTAGCTGTTGACCGTTGTGCAATACGAGGCGGTTCAACTTTGGTAACAAACGTGGTTTGAGGTGCAAGTGAATGCTAAGGATCAGACTCCGTCGTATGGGGGCCAAGAACATGCCGGCCTATCGTGTGGTGGTAGCGGACTCTCGCTCACCACGGGACGGCAGGCTCGTGGATATAGTGGGACACTACTCTCCGCTGACCAATCCCGAGACCGTGGTTATCAACAAAGAGAAGGCGTCTTCGTGGCTGAGCAAGGGCGCCCAACCCAGTGACACAGTGCGCCGCCTGCTCACGAAGGTTGGTGTTCTGGAGCAGGGTCAGGTTGCCCAGAATGAGGCAAAGGCAGGAGCGGAGGCGCCACCGACACCATAACATTCCCGACCCTGACTAACTCGCAAAGGGAATAAGATGAAGGAAATCGTGGAGTTCTTGGCCAAGTCCATAGTCAACTCACCAGCAGATGTTGTGGTGACTGAGGAGACCAACGACCGGGGCATCTTGATAAAGTTGCAGGTAGCGGCTGAGGACAAAGGCAGGGTTATCGGCAAGCAGGGGAAGGTAGCTGAGGCGATGCGCACCCTTCTCCGTGTTGCTGCGGCGCGCGCTGGTACCAAGGTCACTCTGGAAATCGTCTAGCCACTCGGTTTGTTCCGTGTCGTAACAGACGCGCACAGTCCTCTTCTTTATATCTGTTGTTGCGGCCTCTCTCTGGTCCTTTTCCTCTGACGGCTGAGTTCTGCCACCCTTAGCCGGGTCAGGGAGCGCCGCAGTGCGGCTTCAGCCCGAGCTAGGTCAACGCCAGGTCCGGCGGCCTTCATCCTCTCCTCGGCGCGCTTCCTGGCCGCCTCGGCCCGGGCTATGTCAATATCGTCGGCGCGCTCACAGGCATCGGCGAGGATGACCACCTTGTCTGGACGGACCTCGAGGAAGCCACCGCTGATGGCCATGTAGGTCTCCCCCCCGCCCTTCCTCACCATCAGTTGCCCCGGCTCCAGCACTGTCATCAATGGTGCGTGGTGCGGCAGGACCGCCAGTTGGCCTTCAATCCCGGGCGCGACCACCACATCCACGTCATCGGAGTATGTCACCCCATCCACGCACACGACCTCCAGTCTTATTGTAGCCACTCTTGTTGCCCGCTCTCCTCAAGAATAGGTCTGGTCATCTTCTTCGATTAGCCTAGGCCCAACTGCTTGCCCTTTTCCACTGCCTCGTCAATCGTTCCCACCATCATAAAGGCAGCCTCGGGGATGTGGTCGTGCTTGCCCTCGAGTATCTCTTTGAAGCCCCGCACGGTCTCTTTGATCGGCACGTACTTACCTGGAATGCCGGTGAACGCCTCGGCGACGAACATGGGCTGGGAGAGGAAGCGTTGAATACGGCGAGCGCGTGCCACCGTGACCCTGTCCTCTTCGCTCAGTTCCTCGATCCCGAGGATGGCGATGATGTCCTGGAGGTCCTTGTAGCGCTGCAGCACTCGCTGTACCCCCCGAGCTACCTCGTAGTGCTCCTGCCCCACGATCAGCGGGTCCAGGATGCGGGAGGTGGAGGTCAGGGGGTCAACAGCAGGATATATTCCGAGCTCAACGATGGAGCGCTCTAGTGCGACCACTGCGTCAAGATGGCCGAAGGTAGCCACGATCCCTGGGTCGGTATAGTCGTCTGCGGGAACGTATATCGCCTGGAACGAGGTGATGGAGCCCTTCTTCGTTGAGGTGATACGTTCCTCCAGCTCGCCGACATCCGTGGCCAGGGTTGGCTGGTATCCCACTGCGGAAGGCATTCGTCCCAGCAGGGCCGAGACCTCCATGTTGGCCAGGACGTAGCGGTAGATATTGTCTATGAAGAGCAATACGTCCTGACCCTCGATGTCGCGAAAATACTCCGCCATGGTGAGGCCGGTGAGCCCTACCCGTGCCCTGACGCCGGGGGGTTCATTCATCTGTCCGAAGACCATGACCGTCTTGTCTATCACGCCCGAAGCTTTCATCTCCAGCCA
>JBFMDE010000026.1:2249-21165 GCA_040754215.1 Chloroflexota bacterium | reverse complement strand
GAGAGAACGTATGTTGCTGCAGGGCATAGATTTCTTCCCGGTGGCCATGTTCCTGTCTTTCGCGCATAGCGACGACGATGTGGAACGGACTGTCCAGGCGTGGGACAACACGGTGAAGGCTATGAAGGACGAGGGCTTATTGAGAGCGTACGCCTGAGGCAAACCCAGTTCTGTATGGAGCACCATGTACTGCATCCCACGTTGACAAGCAATGGAAGGTGAGGAAAGCGACTCCCAGGGCCACGGTAAGCACCCAGTTGACGGGGACTTGTCAAAACATGACTTAAGTCGTAGTCAGGGATAAAGGTCTACCGCTAGAATCCTCTACAGTGTCTGGCCTTTACTAACAGGGTCGAACGCGCCCGGGAGCGGGTTGGGCTCCTATCAGGAGGTAGTTTGAGCTAGTGATGAGAAGGTGGGACTAGGTCTGGAGAAATATGGCGATGCCGTCCTTAAGATATATGGCCTTATTTCTGATCATCACTTTAGCGGTGTTCGCACTGGTCCATTTGGTTGGTATTGTGCCTCGTGTCCTCGCCGCTGAAGAAGGCGGCGCTATCTTTCAGCGAAAATGTGCCTCCTGCCATACCCTCGGTGGAGGTAAGCTTGTGGGGCCTGACCTGAAGGGGGTAACAGAGCGGCGAGACCGCGACTGGCTCAGCCGCTACATCCTGGCCCCAGACAGGTTGCTAACCCAGGGAGACCCCCTAGCAGCGCAGTTGCTCGCCGAGTACGATAACATCCCCATGCCCAATATGGGGCTGTCTGAGGCTGAGGTGGCCGCCGTTCTGGACTACCTGGAGAAGCCGACGGAGGAGGCTCCTCCACCGCCACCAAACACAGCTCCACAATCAGCGACAACCCCCGGGGCTACTCCCACCGGCCCACAACCGGGCCAGCCATCGCTCTCCCGGGGTGACCCTCTTATCGGCGAGGCACTGTTCACAGGTGTTACCCGTTTTCGGAATGGTGGCTCCGCATGTGTTGCCTGCCATAGCGTTGCCGCGATTGGAGGATTGGGCGGCGGAGTGCTGGGCCCTGACTTGAGCCAGGTCCTGGATAAGTACGGTGAGGCGGGTCTGGCCTCCGTCTTGGCGTCGTCCCCCTTCCCCACAATGAGGCCTATATATGAGGCAAGACCTCTAACCCCCGAGGAGCAGGTACACTTGACGGCTTTCCTGAGGACGGCCGCTGTCGGCAGGCCTGTCCTCAGCGGTGCTCAACTGGTCCTGATGTCACTGGCTGGCTCAGCGGTGCTACTGCTGGTGGTTGGGGTTCTGTGGCGCAAGCGAGTGCAGGGGGTCCGCGCGCCCTTGGTGGGACAGTCCCAGAAGTCAGGAGGTCAGGCGAGATGAACTGGATCCAGGACCTCATCAATCCCAGGGGCCGACAGTGGGAAGAGTTCTACCGCAACCGCTGGCAGCACGACCGCGTTGTGCGCAGCACTCACGGCGTCAACTGCACCGGTGGTTGCTCCTGGATGGTGTACGTCAAAGATGGCATCATCACTTGGGAGATGCAGGCCACCGACTATCCGTCCCTGGCAACGGGCCTGCCACCTTATGAGCCCCGGGGCTGTCAGCGAGGCATGTCCTTCTCCTGGTACATATACAGCCCTATCAGGGTCAAGCATCCTTACATCAGAGGGGCGCTGGTAGACATGTGGCGGGAAGCCAGGGGGAGGCAGGCCGACCCTGTCGCCGCATGGGCCTCCATAGTCGAGAACGACGACAGGCGGAAGCGATACCAGCAGGCCCGAGGCAAGGGGGGCTTCCGGCGCGCTACCTGGGATGAGGTCCTCGAGGTCATTGCTGCGTCTGTGGTCTACACCGTAAAGAAGCACGGTCCAGACAGAGTGGTGGGCTTCTCTCCTATACCGGCCATGTCTATGCTGAGCTATGCTGGCGGTTCCAGATTCCTTCAGTTGCTGGGAGGGGTAAACCTCAGTTTCTACGATTGGTACAGCGACCTACCGAATGCCTCGCCCGAGGTGTGGGGAGAGCAGACAGACGTCTGCGAGAGCGCGGACTGGTATAACAGTAAGTACATTGTGGTAATGGGTGCTAACCTGAACATGACCCGCACCCCGGACGTCCACTTTGTATCGGAGGCTCGCCATGCTGGGTGCAAGCTCGTAGTCCTCTCTCCCGACCTCAGCCAGGTGTCCAAGTACGCAGACTGGTGGCTCCCCATCAACGCGGGCCAGGACGGCGCCTTCTGGATGGCGACCAACCACGTCATCCTGAAGGAGTTCCACCACGAGCAGCAGACACCATATTTCCTGAACTATCTGAAACGGTACACCGACGCCCCCTTCCTCGTCGTTCTCCGAAAGAAGGGAGAGTGTTATGTTCCGGACCGTCTCTTGAGGGCCCATCAACTGAAGCGCTACCAGGAGGTGGAGAACGCTGACTGGAAGTTCTTGGTGATGGACAAGGCGTCTGGTGAGCCACGGCTGCCCCAGGGAGCCATTGGCTTCCGCTGGCAGACAAAGAAGGGACAGTGGAATCTGGAGATGAAGGACGGCGTGGATGGCCTGGAAATAGAACCACTACTGACTTTCCTGGACGACCATGACGAAGTCCTACAGGCTGATTTCCCCGAGTTCGCCCTCGACCAGACTCTGCGAAGAGGGGTGCCCGTCAAATATGTAGAGACCACTGAAGGCCGAGTGCCCCTCACCACTATCTACGACCTTCTCATGGCCCAGTTCGGAATTGAGCGCGGCCTGGAAGGCCAGTACCCAAAGGACTACGACGACGAGGGTATGCCCTATACCCCAGCCTGGCAGGAGAAGTTCACCGGCATTGACCGCGGTACGGTGGTCCAGTTTGCCCGGGAGTGGGCTTCTACGGCGGAGAAGACCCGGGGCCAATGCATGATCATCATCGGGGCGGGCATAAACCACTGGTACCACAATAACCTTATCTATCGGGCGGGCATAGTGGGCCTGATGCTCTGCGGCTGCGTGGGCCGCAATGGCGGCGGCCTTAACCACTACGTGGGACAGGAGAAACTGGCCCCTGTGGCACCGTGGACTACCCTGGCCTTCGCCCTGGACTGGGTGAAGCCGCCCAGGCTCCAGAATACCCCCTCCTTCCACTACGTCCATAGCGACCAGTGGCGCTATGAGCGCGCCTTCACTGATTACCAGCCAGTGTTCCAGGATCATCCTCTGACGCAAGGGCATACTATGGACGTACAGGCCAAGGCGGTCCGCATGGGCTGGCTTCCCTTTTACCCCCAGTTCAACCGCAACAGCATTGACCTGGTAAAGGAGGCGGAAGAGGCAGGGGCCAGGGACAATCAAGAGGTCGTGGGGTGGGTGGTGCAGCAACTCAAGGAGGGAAAGCTGCGCTTCTCTGTGCAGGACCCGGATGCGCCGGAGAATTGGCCACGCTTGCTCTTCATCTGGCGGGGCAACGCCCTGATGTCCAGCGCCAAGGGTCACGAGTATTTCTTGAAGCACTATTTGGGCACCCACACAAATGCCATCTCCGAGGAGATAGTGGGGGATTCTGTCAAGGAGGTAATCTTGAGGGGCAGGGGCCCCCGGGGGAAGCTTGACCTGGTGGTGGATATCAACTTCCGTATGGATACCTCGGCCCTGTATTCCGACATCGTTCTGCCTACCGCCACTTGGTATGAGAAGGACGACCTGAACAGCACCGACCTTCACTCCTACATTCACCCGCTGTCCGCTGCTGTGCCGCCCTGCTGGGAGTCCAGGAGCGACTGGGACATATTCAAGGCCATCGCCAAGAGGGTCAGCGAGGTGGCCCAGCCGCACTTACCGGGGCCCGTCAAGGACCTCGTGGCAACTCCCCTCATGCATGATACGGCCGCGGAGATGGCCCAGCCCTCGGTAAAGGACTGGGCCGGGGGGGAATGCGAGCCACTCCCGGGAAAGACCATGCCCAACCTGGCGGTGGTGGAACGCAGCTATGTAGACCTTTTCCAGCGCTTCATATCCTTCGGCCCTGTGGCCCGCAGGGACGGTATCGGCGCCCACGGCATCACCTGGTCCATCCAGGACTTCTACGATGAAATGCTGGACACCAAGCCCGTCGTGCAGTGGAATGGACAGAAATACCCCTCCCTGGACAATGTAGTGGATGCGGCCAATATCATCCTTCACCTGGCGCCTGAGACCAATGGGGAAGTCGCCTACAGGGCTTTCAAGGTGGAGGAGGCCAAAGTTGGCCTGCCCTTGGCGGACCTGGCCGACAAGTACCGGGGTGTGGAGTACGGTTTCGCCGACCTCCTCAAGCAGCCTCGCCGCTTGCTGACCAGTCCCTGCTGGAGCGGCATAAGTAACGATGGCCGCGCTTACGCGCCTTACTGCATGAACGTGGAGCGCCAGGTGCCCTGGCGTACCCTTACCGGCCGCCAGCACTTTTACCTGGACCATGAAGGCTACCTGGCCTTTGGAGAACACCTCCCCACATACAAGCCCAGGCCTGACCCCCGGGCTTTCGGAGACATCGCCAGGAGCCAGCCGCAGGGCAATTCGATATTGCTGAACTACCTGACCCCCCACGGCAAATGGCACATCCACTCCACCTACTTCGACAACCTCCGGATGCTGACCCTGTCTCGGGGAGTGGAGCCCCTCTGGATGAACAACCTGGACGCGGAGAAGATAGGGGTGAGGGACAACGACTGGGTGGAGGTCTACAACGACCATGGAACGGTGGTGACCAGGGCAGTCGTCAGCTCCCGGATACCCAGGGGCCTGTGCATCCACTATCACTCGCCGGAACGCACTATCTCGGTGCCCAAGTCACCGCTCCGGGGCAATCGCAGGGCAGGAGGCCATAACAGCCTGACCCGGACCCGGCTGAAGCCAGTGCTGATGATGGGAGGGTATGCCCAGTTCACCTATGCCTTCAACTACTGGGGGCCGGTGGGAGTCAACCGGGACACCTTCATCTTTGTGAAGAAACTGGAAGGTCCGCCCCGCTGGTAGCGCGGGAAGGAGCGAGAAGCATGGACGTCAGAGCCCAAATATCCATGGTGTTCCACCTGGACAAGTGCATCGGCTGCCATACATGTAGCATCGCCTGCAAGAACATCTGGACTGACCGCCAGGGCATGGAATACATGTGGTGGAACAACGTGGAGACTAAGCCTGGAACGGGCTACCCTACCCTGTGGGAGGACCAGGACAAGTACAAGGGGGGCTGGGAGAGAAAGGGCGATGGCCTTCGCCTGAGGCTTCAAGGGCGCCTGGGAGCCCTGACCAATATCTTCTTCAACCCTTACTTACCCACCATGGACGACTACTACGAGCCCTGGACGTACAAGTACGGCGACCTGTTCAACGCTCCCGAGGGCGACGACCAGCCTACCGCCAGGCCTATCTCCCTGATCACCGGCCAGCCCATAGACATAGAGGCCGGCCCCAACTGGGACGACGACCTGGGCGGCTCTCCCATATATGCGGCCAATGACCACAACCTGTTCGGTGCCACCCAGGAAGAGCGGGCCTGGCTTACTACCATGGACAGGCTGGTTCATTTCTATCTGCCCCGCATATGCAACCACTGCCTTAACCCCGGCTGTGTAGCCGCCTGTCCGGCGGGTGCCATATACAAGCGGGGAGAGGATGGCATAGTCCTGGTAAGCCAGGACAAATGCCGGGGATGGCGAATGTGCATCTCGGGCTGTCCCTACAAGAAGGTGTACTACACTTGGAATACGGGCAAATCGGAGAAATGTATCCTGTGCTATCCTCGCCTGGAGACCGGGCAAGCGCCTGCCTGCTTCCATTCCTGCGTCGGACGTATCCGGTATCTGGGAGTTTTGCTTTACGATGCAAACCGTATCCAGGATGTGGCCAAAAGGCCTGACCGCGAGTTGGTTGCCGCTCAGCTAGAGGCTATCTTGAATCCCTTCGACCTTAACGTTCTGAGCTGGGCCAGGAAAGCTGGCATCGAGGACTCAGTGCTTGACGCGGCGCAGAAGTCACCGGTATACAGGCTGGTGAAGCAATGGAAGCTAGCCCTGCCCCTCCACGCCGAGTTCCGCACCTTACCCATGCTCTTCTATGTCCCCCCCCTGCTACCTGTTGCAGCCCAGAGCAGCAAGGGCAACTACGACATGCCTGGTGGCCTCTTCACTTCCTTGGAAAACGCCCGGGTGCCCATCCGCTACATGGCCCGTCTCTTCGCAGCCGGAGACGAGGCCCTCATCACTGCTGTATACAAGAAGCTCATGGCTGTGCGAGTCTATAAACGAACGCAGGCAGTGGGCGACATATCATCCCAAGACGCGAACAGGGCCCTGATAGAAGGACTCACCACTGCAGAGGAAGCCGAGGCCATATTCCGGCTCACCTCCCTGGCGACTTTCGAGGACAGGTTTGTCATACCACCAATGGCCCGCGAGGCAGCCATCGAGGCGGTCATAGACCCGGGGGTTCACAAGGCAGGAGTCGGCGCAGGCCTCCGCAGGACACCGAGTAGGGGCTGGTAAGAGAACATGACAGAAAGCGTGAAACTACATTACATCTATCGCCTCCTGGCTGACCTTCTGGAGTACCCTACCCAGGGGCTGGTGGACAAGGCGCGAGAATGCAGTGAGCTTCTTACTTCCCTTGACTCGGAGGCGGCTGCTAGGATGAAGGGATTCCTCTCCTGCGTGGAGGCGACGCCCACCGTCCACCTGCAAGAGGCATATACCAGCGCCTTCGACCTCCAGCCGGTATGCCACCCCTACGTGGGGTATCAGCTCCTGGGAGAAAGCTACAAGAGGGCCGCCTTTCTGGTCGGGTTGAAGGAAGAGTACCGCCGGTACGGGTTTTCGGTAGAGAACGAGTTGCCAGACCACTTGCCTGTACTCCTCCGCTTCCTGGCTGCCCTGGAAGAGAGGAGAGAAGGGGAGTCGAGCCGCATCCTCGTGGAGATATGCCTTATCCCAGCCGTGGGGGAAATGGCCTCCGCTTTTGCAGAGAAAGGCAACCCCTACGGTGAGGTCATCCGCTCTCTGCTGCGCACGCTCCAGGTAGCCCGTGAGCGTTCAGCAGCGCCCTTGTATGACGGTGGTCCCGGCGAACCCAGTTGCCCTGCCACCACCTCTACCATGAGGAGGCAAAGCTTATGACGGACGTGGTGCTTTTTGTAGCCTTCCCCTACCTGGCGGTCGTCCTGGCGATAGTGGTAGGCCTGTACCGCTACTTCTCCAACCGTTTCTCCTACTCCAGCCTTTCCTCCCAGTTCCTGGAGAGTCGCCAGCTCTTCTGGGGCTCTGTGCCCTGGCACTACGGCATTCTCATCATCCTCCTGGCCCATCTTCTGGCGGCCATATTCCCTCGCTTCTGGGCATCCCTGGCAGGAGCGCCTATCCGCCTGTATGTCCTGGAGATTAGCGGACTGGCCCTGGCCTTTGGGACCTTTGTTGGCCTGGCGCTGCTGCTGCTGAGGCGGCTGCGAGCCCCCCGCGTGTTGGCCGCAACCTCCGCCATGGACTGGCTACTGCTGGTATTGCTACTGGCACAGGTGGCCCTGGGCTTCGTGGTGGCATTGTTCCATCGCTGGGGGTCGCAGTGGTACTTGCACACAGCGGTACCGTGGGCCCTTTCTTTGCTCAAGTTCAACCCCCAGACCCAATATGTCATCGCCCTCCCGTGGCTGGTCAAGATTCACATATTACTGGGGTTCCTGCTCATTGCTTTACTCCCCTTTACCCGACTGGTGCATCTGTTTACCGTGCCTATCACCTATTTGTGGCGGCCTCTTCAGGTTGTGCTCTGGAACCGTCGTCCCGGGACCAAGTTGGCTGAGAAGTAGAGAATATCTTATTAGAATAGGGATAAAGAGGACATCGTATGGAGGTGTACAAACTGAAGGGCACTCCGGCTCAAGGGCTTTTTGGCGCCACCTTGGGATTCTTCACCGGCTTCGCTGCAGTGTCCATTTTCGGACCTGCGGCCCACCGCTTCCAGGAGGTGATGCACTTGAGCCCGGTGCTCCTCGGCCTGCTAGTAGCCATCCCCTCCCTCTCAGGTTCCCTGATGCGGATACCGTTCTCAGCCTGGGTGGACACGACGGGCGGGCGTAAGCCCTTCTTGGTCCTGCTGGGTCTCTCCGTCCTAGGCATGCTCGGCCTGTTCCTGGTGGTCTACCTGCTCTACCCAGAACGGCTCAACTCAGGACTGTATCCACTGCTTCTGCTGTTGGGAGCCCTCAGTGGCTGCGGCATCGCCACCTTCTCCGTGGGGATCAGCCAGGTCTCGTACTGGTTCCCTCAGGCCCGGCAGGGTAGGGCTCTCGGCACTTATGCCGGCATCGGTAACATGGCTCCGGGGCTGTTCTCTCTCCTCCTGCCCCTCGCCCTGTCTTCTTGGGGACTGGCAGGGTCCTATCTGGCATGGCTCATATTCCTTACCGCAGGTGCCGCAGTCTATTATCTGGTGGGGCGCAACGCCTGGTATTTCCAGCTCCTGAGACAAGGGGCACCACCAGAAAGAGCGAGGGAAACGGCGTGCAAAGACTGCGGTCAACAGATATTCCCTGCCGGCTCTCTCACCGCCAGCCTCAAGCTATCAGCCAGACGGTGGAAGACGTGGGCCCTGGTAACCGTCTACTTTACGACCTTCGGCGGGTTTATCGCGCTCACCGCTTGGCTACCCACCTACTGGCGCGAGTTCTTCGGCGTTACCCCGATAGCTGCTGGCATCCTCACCGCCCTCTACTCTATCCTCACCTCTATCGTCCGGGTATTTGGCGGTGCCGTATCAGACAGGCTCGGTGGCGAGAGGACAGCGATCTTGGCTATCTTGGTTATGCTGGCTGGGGGCGTCATCATGATGGCCTCCCACAACTACGGCCTATCCATAGTGGGAGAGGTAGTAATGGCCCTGGGGATGGGCGTTGGTAATGCCGCCGTATTCAAACTGGTGCCCCAGGAGGTTCCCGAGGCAGTTGGGGGTGCCGCTGGCTGGGTGGGTGGCCTGGGCGCCTTTGGCGGCTTCGCCATCCCCCCTCTGATGGGCGCCTTTGTCCGCGCATCGGGAGCCCCGGGCTATGCCCAGGGATTTGTGGTTTTCATCGCCCTGGCGGCGCTATCACTTTCCCTGTCCTATGTCCTGAGGCGAGCCCGCGCGGCACAGTTACGGGAGGCTGAAGCACTGGCGTAGGTTCGGTACGGCTGCGTTTGTCCCGGGGAGATTCCAGGAATAGGCAGGATAGGCTGAGAGATGGCCAAAACATAGAAGATAGGAGCGAATAGAATGACCACTGCAAGGACAATCGATGTGAAGGGACTGGGACATGCTGAGAAGGAGGCACTGATTTTCCCCGGTGTTCAGGCACTTAAGGATGGAGAGACACTGCGGATCGTTGTCGAGTTCAATCCGGTACCGCTGGTCTATATGCTGAAGGCACAGGGTAAGTTCGACATCTATTACGAAAAGGAAGGGCCTGATGAGTGGATTCTGTGGGTGACCAGGGGCAGCCTGCATGAAGACCAAAAAGGACAGTTCAAGGAACTATTGGCCCAGTTGAGGGAAGGGGAAGTGTCGCAGGAGGCTAAGGAGAAAGCTAAGGCTCTGCTTCAGAAAGTGGATGCGAAAACCCTGGGAGTGCTGGAGCAGGAACTGATACGGGAAGGCGTTTCTCACGAGGAAATCAGGAGAAGCTTGTGCGACATCCACCTCGAAGTGTTGAGGGATAGCCTGGTTGCCAAGAGGGCGGAAGTCTCAGCGCCGCATCCGGTACACACCTTCATGCAGGAGCATGAAATTATCCTCAGCAATTTGAAGGAACTGGGTTCCCTGGTGGAGAGGCTTAAGACGAGCAGCCTTGACGATATGGGGGAAGACCTGAAGAAATTACAAGACATTGCCCACCACTTGGTGGAAGCGGAAAGCCATCACCAGCGTGAGGAAGAGGCCCTCTTTCCGGAATTAGAAAAACACGACATAGTTGAACCGCCGCAGATCATGAAGATGGACCACGTGGAGTTCAGGAAAAGAAAACAGGAGCTGTACCAGCTTTCTCAGCACTTCCGAGAACATGACTTCAGTCAGTCTAAGGCAAAGGTTATCGAGCTGGGCGAATATCTGGCCAGGGAACTGGAAAGCCACATCTTCAAGGAAGACAACATCCTGTACCAGATTGCTCTCCAGGTGCTGAGCCCTGAGGAATGGGAGGGGATCAAAAGACTCTGCGACGAACTGGGGTACTGCTGTTTTACCCCAGGAGACCAGAAGGAGGTAACGAAAGAAATGGTTGACCTGGACCTAAGGGAGATAATGCCCTTTGAGAGACATGACCTGATCTTTGAGAAGTGGGCGGCGTTGAATTCAGGCGAAACGCTAAGAATCATAAACGACCATAACCCAAAGCCCTTGCACTACCAGTTTGAGGCAGAATATAAAGGTCAATACGAGTGGGAGTATGAGCAGGAAGGGCCAAAGGACTGGATTGTCAGGATTAAGAAGACCTGAAGAAACCACAAAAAGGGAAGCAAGATGTGGCCAGACTGTTTGACAGGTTAAACGACAAGAGGGGAAAGGACCTCAAGGTCTTGAAAGATTTCATCTCCATCTTTTGCCGGGAAAGGCACCCAGGACAACCTAAGAACGTCTTCCTTGCGAAAGATGAGCGGTTACGTCATGCGCTGGGCGACAGGGAAGTGATTCTCTGTGCAGATTGCATCAGGCTCATGAATCATGGTGCGGCAAAGCTACTCTTGTGTCCCTATGACCCTAAACCAATGTGCAAGAAATGCCCAACGCATTGCTATGCCCCCGGTTATCGAGAACGGATTCGAGAAGTCATGAAGTTCTCGGGGCAGTACCTGCTGAAACATGGGCGATTGGACTTGATGATTCACTATTTCTTCTGAGGTAATGCCGACGATGGATGCGACCAAGGCTGCCCTGATTCAGGCGATGGAAGGCTACTTCGGTACGGATACCAGGAGAATCAACCATGCACATAAGGTGACCGAATACGCCGAGGAGCTTCTCAATAAAGAAAGTGGAGATTATACGATAGTAATTGCTGCGGCGCTACTCCATGACATAGGGATTCACGTAGCGGAAGAGAAGTATGGCAGCATAGCGGGCAAATACCAGGAGATAGAGGGCCCGCCTATTGCCCGCCGTATCTTAGCAAAGCTCGGCTTTGAGCCGGACCAAATTGAAGAGGTTTGCGAGATTATTGCTCATCATCACAGCCCGGGAAAGCTTGACACCCAGAACTTCAGGATACTATACGATGCTGACTGGCTGGTAAATCTGAGAGAGGAGTATGATACGCGGGACAGGACTAGGCTGAGCAGCGTCATTGATAAGCTATTTCTTACCAGTGGTGGTAGAGCCCTGGCTAAAGAGACCTACTTACCAGGTCCAGGACACCGAGTTAAACATTAGTTGCCTGCCAAAAATCAGGATAGCTTCTTTGGGGTCAAGCCTCTGAAGGTTCCTGCCGAGGGTTATAGACAGGCCGCGAACGGAGATGGAGATGAGGAACACGAGGACACCTGTGGTGTTAGTGTTGTTGCTGGCCGCGTCGCTGCTATTATCCTGTGCTGCTCCTGAACGGGGGGTTACTTCCCCGACTACAGGCCTAGTGCAGCAAGTGTACCTGACGGCCAATCAACGGGGGTTCCTGCCCAAGGAGATAGTGGTTAAGTCTCTGACTCTGGTAAGGCTGTTCGTTACCAGCTTCGATGAGGAGTACTATATCGAGATCCCCGATATGAAGATAGGCCCCACCAAGGTTTTGCCTTTTAAGGACACAGTGCTGACCTTCACCCCTATGGGCTCGGGCAGTTTCGAATTCCGCAACCCGTTCTTGCCAAACATGAGGGGTGTTCTCGCAGTGCAGGTTTGCCCGCTGGGGTATCTAAGCCGCCAGAACCCCATTCCCTTCGATGAGACCTCCGTTGCAGCAGGCAGGTTGGTGTACTCTTCCTTCTGTGTCGACTGTCATGGCAGTGGTGGAAAAGGAGATGGGCCCAAGGCTGGGGGACTGCACACCAGGCCCATAGACCTCACTCAACCCTACATGGACGCCATCAGTGACGGAGAGATGTTCTGGGCTATAGACCAGGGGTTGGCAGGGATGCCCTCTTTCGGGACTGTGCTCAGCGATGACTTGAAGTGGGATGTCATAAACTACATCCGCAGCTTGCGTCAAAAATAGGCCAGCAAACCCGTGAGCATGAGAGACGATGAAATATCGGGTCGAAATCCCCGACGTTGCCTACTACAAGAGGCTTATTAGTTGCCAGAATGCCTGCCCGGTTCACACCAGTGCTCAAGGCTATGTAGACGCCATCGCGGAGAGCCGTTATGAACAAGGCTATATCGGGGCCAGACAGCCCAACCCCTTGGCGTCGACCTGCGGGCGCGTATGTAATGCCCCCTGCGAGACTGCCTGCCGGCGGAAAGAGTTCGATGGCCCTGTTGCCATCCGAGCCCTGAAACGCTTCGTCTGCGAAAGATACGGTGTAGAGACGCTCAGCAGTCTTCCCACATTCAGGCCTGCCGGGAGGAGAGCGGGCACCTCGATTCTCTCCGATTGGGCCCCCTCCAGTTCTCAGACCGCGGAGAGCTTTAGCGCTCTACTGAGACTCTCCAGCCTCCCCGGTCGTAGAAAAGGCAAGGTGGCCGTTATCGGCTCCGGCCCTGCCGGGCTCACCGCGGCGCACGACCTGGCGGTTCTGGGCTATCGGGTCACCCTCTTCGAGGCTGCCCCGGTGCCCGGGGGCATGCTTCGCCTAGGAGTCCCCGAGTTTAGGCTGCCGCGAGGTCTCTTGGGGTTAGAGGTAGCTGAGGTTCTGGAGCGGGGAGTAGAACTGAATCTGAACACGCGCCTGGGTGAGTCCCTGACCCTCCAGGACCTGAGGAAAAAGGGCTTTGAGGCTTTCTTCATCAGCACGGGACTGCACCGGAGCCGGGAACTGGAGATAGAGGGGGTCAATCTGGACGGGGTTCTCAAGGCAGTGGACTTCCTGCTCAATGTAAATATGGGGTACCGGGTCGACCTGGGGCAGAAGGTGCTGGTCATAGGCGGCGGAGCGGTAGCCATGGATGTAGCTCGCACGGTGACCAGAGTCAGGGAGCCTGAGACCTTGTCTACAGGGGGTGAGCTGGTTACCGCTGTGGAAGTTGCCAGGGAGGCCCTGCGCCTAGGGGTACCCGAAGTCCACATCCTGTGTTTGGAGTCCAGGAAGGAAATGCCTGTGGACCAAGAGGAGGTAGAAGATGCCTTGGCCGAAGGTGTCATCCTTCACACCCGCAGTGGCCCCAAGCGCATTTTAGGGGATGGGGGAAGGGTGTCAGCTCTGGAAACGGTGGAGGTAGCCTCGGTGTTCGATAGCCAGGGCCGATTCAACCCCATCTTCATCCCCAATACCGAATCTGTAACGTTCGTGGATACGGTGATCCTGGCCATCGGTCAGACCGCGGACCTCTCTTTCATCACTAAGGCCGACGGCATCCAGGTCACTGCGAGAGGCACCATAGCTGTTGACCCGGACACCCTGGTTACCACGGCACCAGGGATATTTGCTGGCGGGGATGTGGCCTTCGGTCCCAGGATCATCGTCGAAGCCGTCCGCGATGGCCATACCGCAGCCCGGTCTATTGACCACTACATCCAGGGGAAGAAACCCGAGACCGTCGTCCGGGCCTGGATGCAAGAGGTGCCTCCAGAGATGTTGCCTCCTCGCGGCCGGCTGGAAGCTCCTCGCCGTCGGCCTCCCATCCTTGACCTGGACCGAAGAGTGGGCATCAGCGAGGTGGAGCAAGACTACCCCGAGGAAGAGGCCCTGGAGCAGGCTAGTCGTTGCCTCAAATGCCACATTCAGACCGTTTTTGACGGCGACCTCTGTATCCTTTGCGGGGGGTGCGTAGACGTCTGTCCCCAGAACTGCTACCGGATGGTGAAACTGGACAAGGTTGAGGGCGATGAACGGCTGGAGGCCTTAGTCCAGGCCAGATACGGGGTACCCCTGGAGTCCTTCAGGAAAGGGGGAGAGGTCTTGAATTTGGGGACGGCCATGATCAAAGACGAGGCCCGCTGTGTGCGGTGCGGTCTGTGTGCCAAGCGCTGTCCCACCAAGGCCATCACCATGGAGGCTTTCTGGTTCGAGGAAGGGCTTGCCTATGAGGAAGATGCACCGTGAGAAACAGCCAGCACCGGAGGACCAGCTTGAGCCCTAGGACATCCATCACTGATAGGATAACGAGAAGTCGGCTGTGGAAGTCCGTCTTTCGCCAGGGATATCCCAGCACGGACGAGAACCGGGCCCTGGTCATGATGAACTCCCTGTTCCTCCACATACACCCGGTAAAGGTCCGCAGGCACTCTTTGAAGGTCACGTACACCTGGGGTCTGGGGGTGGTCTCGTTCATCTTGTTCTTGGTCTTGGTAGGTACCGGGGCCTATCTCATGTTCTTCTACGTCCCTTCCGTGGAAGGTGCCTATGGCTCAATACAAGCCCTGGAGACGCGGGTCACCTTCGGCATCCTGATAAGGAGCATTCACCGCTGGGCTGCCCACCTCATGGTCCTGGTGGTGTTCTTGCATATGTGCCGGGTGTTCTTCACCGGCGGCTACAAAAACCCCCGGGAGTTCAACTGGGTAGTGGGGGTCGTGCTATGGGTGCTGACCCTGCTCTTGAGCTTCACGGGCTACCTCTTGCCCTGGGACCAGCTTTCCTACTGGGCCATTACCGTGGGCGTAAACATAGCAGGCTCGTTCCCTCTCATCGGCGATAAGATACGCCTGCTCCTTCTGGGAGCAATCGAGGTAGGGCCGGAGGCCTTGACTCGGTTCTACGCCCTGCACATCGCAGTCCTGCCTTTGGTGATGGCCGTTCTTATCGGGGTCCATTTTTGGAGGATTAGAAAGGACGGCGGACTATCAAGCCCTGAAGAGGGAGTGGAGGCTAAGTACGAGAGGGAGACGGTCAAGTGACGAGCGAGAAGCCTGAAGTGTTTCCCCGAGACCCATCCAAGACCTACGGGTTGATGGAACTGGTGAAGGGCACCAGCCCCATGGTGGAGAAAGGGCCGGAGGACACCGTGATGTCCTGGCCCCATCTCCTGGTCCTGGAGGTGTTGGCTGCCCTGGGCACCACAGTCCTCCTGCTGTTCTGGGCCTGGGCGGTCCACGCCCCCTTGAGGGAGATGGCTAACCCAGATATAACTGAGAACCCGGCCAAGGCCCCCTGGTACTTTCTGAACCTTCAAGAACTCCTCTTGCATATGTACCCTGCCCTGGCCGGCGTCATCATCCCGGTCCTGGTGATCATCGCCCTGATAGTGGTCCCTTACATCGACCGGGACAAGAGGGACGTCGGGATATGGTTCGCCTCCCAGAAAGGCAAGGCCATCGCCCTGTGGTCGGCAGTGTACACAGCTATCTGGATTCCCGGGCTCATCGTTTTCGACGCTCTCATAGGGGTCAGGACGCTGGTCGGCGGTCATGAGGCATTGTCGGGATGGGTTATTCCTGTAATAGTGATAGGCGGGCTCATCACCCTGCTGTACTACTTCATCCGGAGATGGCGGCCTTCCTTCCGAGAAGTGCTCATAGGCTTTTTCACCGCTTTCGCTGTGAGCTATGTCCTGCTCACCATAAGCGGCACTTTCTTCAGAGGGCTGGGCATGCAGCTAAACTGGCCCTGGGATATGCCGCCAGGGGCCATAACCTTTTGAACTGCTTCTCCGGAGGGCACTGAGGTCAACTATGGACAAAGGCTCAAAAGGCTTGACCAGAAGAGAGTTCCTGGGCCGAGTCTGGTGGGGGGTTACAGGCATCCTCATTTTGGAGGCAGGAGCCGGCACAGTGGCTTCTCTATGGCCCAGGATCAATCCAGGTAGCTTCGGGTCTAAGGTCAATATAGGCAGTGTGGAGGAGGTGCGGGCCATCCCCGCGGGCACGGTGGTCAGCTTCAACGAGGCCCGTTTCTATCTCTCTCGGGTCGAGTCGGGTTTCCTGGCTTTGTACCGCAAATGCACCCACCTGGGCTGCGTGGTACCGTGGGAGCCCGACGACCCATCTGAAGATGCCTTGGCACAAAAGGGCAGGTTCAACTGTCCCTGCCATGGTTCCATATTCGACCGCTACGGCCTGGTCCATGCTGGGCCCGCTCCCCGGCCCATGGACATCTTCCCTATCGCGGTAGAGAAGGGCGAGGTGCTGGTGGATACGGGCACCATCCTGAAACGCTCCACCTACCACGAGAGCCAGGCGACTCAGGTATGAGGGTATAGGTCATGGACCTGGAGAAGAAAACGGCGCTGGGCCTATTCCTGACCCTGGTGATAGTGGTCTTCATAGCCGTCTACTGGGCAACCGAGTCTGGAAGGCATGCTGCAGTAGTGGCCCGACTGAAGCAAGAAGCCATGGCCAGGGGAGCCCTCGAGTATGCTCGGCTCTGCGCGACATGTCACGGGACGGCAGGCCAGGGCCTGATAGGGCCGGCTCTCAGAGACACACTGCTTGACGAGGATGCACTGACCAAGACCATCTCCCGGGGCGTTCCTGGTACGGCCATGCTCGCCTGGGCACAGGAGGATGGTGGACCTTTGAGGGAGCAACAGGTTCAGGACTTGGTCATGTTCATCAAGAATTGGGATGACTCCTTACTGGAGTCCAGGCCCAGACCCTAGCTTCATTCCCTCTCCGCCCGATACGACGACATTGTCGCCGACTTCACCTCCAACCCCCAGCCCTTCGAGTATTGTCCTTGTAGGCGAGAGGGCAGAGGCGGTTTACATCCCCTTGACATCCACACCAACCTCCGGCTACACTTAGAACGTAAGTTCTATGCGAGGAGTCAGGAAAGGATGAAGCTTGAGCTTTCCTCCAGGCGCAGGGCCATCCTGGACTTCATCCGCGATTTCATCGAAGAGCGGGGCTATCCCCCCACGGTGCGGGACATCCAGAACGGATGCCACATCAGCTCCACCTCGGTGGTTGACTACCACCTGCGCGCCCTGGAGCGGGAGGGGCACCTGCGGCGCGACCTCAAGGTATCGCGAGGCCTGGAGCTGCTGGGGGTGGCGGGGAGGGCGAACATGGTGGCTGTGCCGCTCATCGGGCACATAGCGGCCGGCGAGCCAATGCCCGTGCCGCAGCCCGACGCCTGGGACGTGGTCTCCGGAGCTGACACGCTGGAGGTCCCCGCGGAGCTGCTGCGTGGCCGGTCGGAAGTATACGCCCTGCGGGTGAAGGGGGACTCCATGGTAGATGCCCTCATCGGCGATGGCGACGTCGTGCTCATGCAGCAGGTAAACCAGGCTGAGGACGGCGACATGGTGGCGGTGTGGCTCAAGGGGGAGCGCTCGGTCACCCTGAAGAGGCTCTACCGGGAGGCCGACCGGGTGCGCCTCGAGCCCGCCAACAGCACAATGGCGCCCATCTACGCTGCCCCCGATGATGTGGAGGTGCAGGGCAGGGTGGTCGGGGTAGTCAGGGCATACTGATGGAGCTATCGCTCGTCTTGCAGTTCAAGAGCGTGGGTGAAGACCTGTGCCAGAACCGCCTGGTCTCCGCCCACGGTGGCAACCTCAGCGTCAGGATTGGGGACCGCCTGGTGATAACCCGCCACGCCTGTGCCCTGGGACGCCTCGCCGAGGCCGACCTGGTGGAGGCGAGCCTCGACCCTCGGGGCCTGGCCGATGCCCTGGCCTCGATGGAGGTCGCGGTACACCGAGCCATCTACTGCCTCACGGATGCGGGGGCCATCGTCCATGCCCATCCGGCCCATGCCATCGCGCTATCCCTCAAGGCCAGGAAGATAGTCCCGGCCGATGTCGAAGGCTCGGTGCTGCTGGGCAGGGTGCTGGTGGTGGGGTGGGGACGGCGACTGCGGCCGGGTGGGGGCGCTGAGGTCGTCGCCAGGGCCTTGCGCAAGAGCCGTGTCGTCATGGTGCACGGGCATGGCTGCTTCGCCGTGGGGAAGAACCTGGAGGAGGCCTGCGGCTACGTGACGACCCTCGAGGAAAGCTGCCGCATCCTCTACCTGCTCAAGGACCTGGCCCCCTGATGGGGCCTGGCCCTTCCTGCTCTCCCCTTGGCCTTCTTCGGCGGGTACACCGGGGTGCACCAGTGCTTGTACCTGGGGTTCCTGCCGTAGATGGCGTCGAAGTACAGCTTCTGCAGCTTGCGGGTCACCTTGCCCGTTGACCCGTCGCCTATCTTGTAGTTGTCCACCTCCACCACGGCGTTGATGTGGGCGGCGGTGCCGGTGAAGAAACACTCCTCTGCCATGAGCATCTCGGTGCGGCGGAAGTGCCTTTCCACCGTCTCCATCCCCAGCTCGTTTCGCGCGAGCTGGATAACCGAGTCCCGCGTGATCCCCATCAGTATGCTGTCGTAGGTTGGTGGAGTAATGAGCTGGCCGCGGCTCACGAGGAAGATGTTCTCGCCGCTGCCCTCGGAGACAAAGCCGTCGCGCGTCTCGATGATGGACTCGTCGAAGCCCTTGTAGAAGGCGTCGGTGCGGGCCAGGGCTGAGTTCACGTAGAACCCGCAGATCTTGGCTCCTGGCGGTATCATGGTGTCGTCGGGGCGGCGCCAGCTTGAGATGCAACAGCGGGCACCCTTGTCGGGGTCCAGGTAGGGACCCCAGGGGATGATGAAGATGGCCACGTCGCACTCCACCTGGTGCAGGCGCACCCACAACGCCTCGGAGGAGGTATAGACGATGGGCCGCACGTAGAGGTCCTCCCTCAGCCCTTCCTTCCGCGCCAGCTCGGTGGTGATGCGGGTGAGGTCGTCCACGGTATATGGGACGCTCATCCTAACCACACGGCAGTTGTTCAGCAGCCGCTGGTAGTGCTCCTGCACGCGGAAGAGGTAGGTCTGTCCCTCCTCCTGGTTCCAGTTGCCCCGGATGCCCTCGAAGACGGCGGTACCATAGTGCAGCCCGTGGGTCATGATGCTGA
>JBFMDE010000026.1:0-2149 GCA_040754215.1 Chloroflexota bacterium | reverse complement strand
GCCACGGCGTCGAAGAGAATGCTGACCGACGCTGCCAGCTCCTCGTCGGCCAGGTAGAGGACACAGCCCATCGGTATCTGGGGCAGGGCGATGAAGCGGTAGGCGGCATCGCCGGTACGGGTCATCGCCACCCCGCCCAGCGACTCCGCGGCGCGGCAGAAAGCCTCCTTGCCGGCGCCGAAGGCGCGGGCCAGAGGCTGCACCGCCATGGCGTTGAAGCTCGACTCGAAGAGAAAGGCGTCGGGGATGTGGCGGTAGGTGACCCACATTCCGGCCGGAGGGGTGCCGTCGGCACTCAGCAGGTAGTGCAGGATGATGAGCTGGACACCCTCCGGCGGGCGGGTGGTGTCTTCTCCCTCCACCCGGACCTCAGGGAACCGCACCCTGTAGTTGCGATTGAGGAAAGAGACCTTGATGCTCTCCCCGTCGTAGTTGCAGCCGCACCTGGCTGCCATCACCGCCGGAGCAGCCCTCGCCGCAGCGTCCAGCGCCTGGCGCAGCGCCGGCTTGAAGTCCATCCCCTGTGGCCAGTTGATAGGTCGTCCGTCCAAGATGTCCGGCTATGCCCCTTCCGGAAGTCCCCGTGGCGACTGGCTGTAAACGCTTACCCGCTCCGGAGCGGTGAGCAGGGCGGCCATCTTCTTCACTATCTCCGTCCGCTGCCGGCTCTTGGCCCAGGCCTTCCAGTCCCGCAGGCTGCGCCAGGTGCTGATGACCAGGTGTGCCCCTGGCCGGTCCACTGAGAACAGCGTCTCGCCGGAGACATATCCCGGCTGCCGGATAGCCCGGATGCGCAGCTCCTGCAGCAGCTCAGCCAGTTCCGCCTGCTTGTCGGCGTCAACAACCCGCTCGACTATCACCTTTACAGCCATCTCGCCCCCCTCCTTTCCCCTTCACACCCCTAGCGTACCATAGCTTCGCCTCGGATACAAGGGGGGATGCCATCGCTAGCCGTCTCCTCTTCTGGTATACTAGCGTCTCGGAGGGCCGTGTGGAGCCACAGAATAACAATGCCCCACAGATAGTCTGCACCGGCATCGCCGAACTGGACGGCATCGTGGAGTCCATGTCAGAGGCCGACAGGCAGCTCTTTCAGCGCATCTTCCGGGTAGAGGGGACGAAAGGTTCCCTCGACCCCCCACCGGAGATGGTGCCCTGGATACAGCAGCAGTTCGGCTCGGTGGACAGCATCTTGGAGCAGAAAGTGACCAAGGTGACCAACGTGGTCACCTTCGAGGGGGCGCTCTATAACAGCGTGCGCGCCTCGCGCCCCATCGAGATGTACGAGAAGCTGAGCATCCAGGCCTCCATCATAGACAGCGCCAGGACCGACCCCCTGCGCGACCCGTGGAAGCTGACGCCGGAGGACCCCTTCGGCAGGGTGAAAGGGAAGCACTGCGTCACCGCCAGCAACATCGCCAAGTACGATGGCCTTCACGGCATGGTGGTCTTCGATAGCCCCAACCCGCTGAACTTCGACCGAGAGCATATCCACGACTACCTGGACACGGCCTGGCGCTGGGCGGAGCGGGCACACCGCTACGACCCTCAGGCGAGGTACTACCTGTTCATCTGGAACTGCCTGCGGCGCGCCGGCGCCTCCCTGCTGCATGGCCATGCCCAGATGACACTGGGCCGGGGCAGCCATTATGCTAGGATAGAGGCCCTGCGCCAGGCATCGCTTGCCTACAGGGAGAGGCATGGCAACAGCTACTTCGATGACCTCTTCCGCATCCATGACATGCTCGGCCTGGCGGTGGAGTGCGAGGGGGTGCGCTCCATGGCCTGCCTCACCCCGGTCAAGGAGAAGGAGGTCATGGTGCTCTCTCCGGCCTACAACGACGCCTTCAAGGACGCTGTGTACTGGTCGCTCTCCTGCCTCCGGGACAGCCTGAACGTCACCTCCTTCAACCTGATGGTGGTCACACCGCCCTTCGGTAAGACCGAGGAAAGCTGGGAGGGCTTCCCCGCCATCGCCCGCATGGTGGACCGCGGCCAGCCCAGGAGCACATCCTGCGACATCGGCGCCATGGAGCTCTACGCCTGCCCCGTCATCACCAGCGACCCCTTCGAGGTGGCGCGGCTGCTCAGGAGATGCCTGCTCACCGAGGAGGTCCGTGACCTCTGGGCCTGGCCCCAGCCCTGCGAT
>JBFMDE010000025.1:0-21870 GCA_040754215.1 Chloroflexota bacterium | reverse complement strand
GGACCATTGACGTCGGCGGGGACCTGGACCGGCTGGAGGGTGAGCTGAAGGCCCTCTCCCCCGATGACGCCAAGACCGTTGACTGGCTGCTCTCAGGCGCCCGCGCCCTGCGCGGCTCCTCAGCCCTCTATGAGATGGGCATGGGCAAGCCGCCGGAGCTGCTGCGCCTCACCGACCGCATGGGGCAGATGTGGGGGATGCGGCGTGTCGCCAGGTACCTCAGCGGCGGCTACGCCAGGCCCATGGCCGACTGCACCCGAACGGTACGCGAGCCCACCCTGCGCAAGGTGCTGGAGAACCTGTTCCTGCCCGAGGCACCGGCCTGGCTCGGCCTGTCAATACTGGCGCTGGCCGCGGACCGGCAACTGGGCCTGCTGGAGGGAGGCTGCCTCGACTTCGTCCTGCCAATGGAAAAACGCTACCGCGACCTGGGCGGCCGGGTGACCTACAAGGCCACCGTGGAGCGAATACTGGTGGAGGACGGCCGCGCCGTCGGCGTGAATCTTGCCGATGGCAGCGAGCACCGCGCCGACACCGTGGTCTCCGCCGCCGACGGGCACAGCACCCTCTTCGTCATGCTGGGCGGACGATACCTGGGCAAAAAGGCGAGAGAACAGTACCAGAGCTGGAAGCCGGTCCGTCCCGTGGTCATGGTCAGCTACGGCGTGGCGCGGGCCTTCACGGACGCGCCACCGTTGAACACCATCTTCCTGAAGAATGCCCTCACCGTAGGGGGCCAGAGCGTACCCGGCATTTCCTTGCGCCTCTTCAACTACAGCTCGAAGTTCGCTCCGCCAGGGAAGACGGTGGTCCAGGCCATGTTCGAGACGGAGTGGGAGTTCTGGAACGAGCTGCAAAAGGACCGGCCCCGCTACGAGGCAGAGAAGGTGCGCGTGGCGGCAGAGGTGCTGCGGCGACTCGAGGCCCATTACCCGGGCATCTCCTCCCAGGTGGAGGTGAGCGACGTCGCCACTCCCTACACCACCTGGCGCTACACCCTGAACCACCAGGGGGCCTACATGGGCTGGCTGCCCACGCCGGAAGCCCTCATGGCTCAGATGCCACGGACGCTGCCCGGCCTGGCCAACTTCTACATGGCCGGCCAGTGGGCCTCAGGCGGCGGAGTGCCACCATCGCTGCTATCCGGCCGTCATGCCATCCAGCTACTCTGTCACCGAGACCGCAAGCCCTTCCGCACCGCCACGCCGTAGAGATGATTCACGCCAGCCGCAGCTTCCTCATGAGCCAGATAGCAGCCTGGGGCACCCACCTCAGTGTCCGGAAGAGCCAGAAGGCGAGGTAGCCACAGGCAAAGCCTATGGCGGCCCCGGCAATGACGTCCAGAGGGAAGTGCACACCAGCGTACACCCTGGAAAAGGCGTAGAGCGACGCCAGGATTAGGGCGAAGAGGCCGACCTTACGGTTACCCAGCCAGATGCCAGCGGCGGCGGCGAAGGCCGCCGCCGCCGAGTTCGATGGCAGCGACGAGTCGTGCGGCCGGTAGAAGAGCAGCTTTGCCGGCAAGTAGGTGAACGGCCGGGGCCTGTAGAACAGCTCGTTCAATATCATGACCGCCAGAACAGCGAAGCCGATGCCAGCGGCAGTAGTGAGCACCGTGGTCTGGAGATGGGCCCGCCCTTCCGCAGTCCCACCAATGAACCAGAGCACCACCAGAAGGAGGGAAAGGCAGAGCAGGACGAAGTAATCGTTCACCAGAAAGGCCATGACACGGTCCAGCCAGGGCCAGCGCCCTGCCAGGCCGTTGAGCCACAGGAAAACCCGCTCGTCAACCCCTACCAATTCCCCTCCACCGTCGCAGGCCATCCACCAGCGTGCTCCACAACTCGCTGGCGATCATGGGAATTGCCCGAAGATACGTCATCCTCTTGAGGTCGTCCAGGCCCGCCTCTGGTGCACTCGCCTCCGGAGCCGCCCTGCTGAATGAACGCCAGTGATTGACCATAGAGGAGAAGACCACGGTGAAGGCCGCCGCGGCGGCCGCCCCGGCAATGAACAGCCCAAACTGCTGGCTGCCCTCGATAACGGGCAGGGTATTGCGGTCGCCGGTAGCATAGAACCAGACGAAGGCTCCCACCGTAGTCACGATGGAAAAGATGCAGCCCTGGTACCGCCGGGGAAAGAACTGTAGTCCGCTGACCTTCCTACAGGAAAAGACGCCCTGCAACAGACCGCAGGACGTCAGAAAGACGAGGATAAGGTACTGGAGCTTAAGCCATCCCATTTACTAGTGTCCAGCCCCGCTAATGGGTGGGTTACCACTCTCCCTCCCCTGGAGGGAGGGAGTTAGAGGGAGGGGGAATTCACCCTCACCTAGCCTCTCCCGTCAAGGGAGAGGAATTGTTCAAGGGATTCATGAGACTTCACACTAAACCCTGAAAGACTCCGGCTTTTCAGGGGACCCCGGCTTTGTTCCGGACTCTACACGCCCCGTAAGAACGCAGGCTACCGCCCGTTTAGTCCGAGGAGGGGACAGGGCGGGGCTGCTGCACCTCCATCTCCTTGTTGCAACAGACGGCGACGCCCTCTCCAGCCTTGGTGCACAGTATCTCGGTGCCGCATACGGTGCAGCGGTACCGCTTGCCCAACTGATTAGCCATTGCTCTTCCTCCGGCTCGCTACTTCTTCAACTCCATCGGCTGCCCGCAGCAGGCAATGGTGCCATTGCCGCCTCTGGTGACGATGAACTCGGAACCGCACTTCTTGCAGACGTACCTTTTTCCTACCTCGTTGGCCAAAGCTACAATGCCTCCCTTCGCGGACAGAAGGCCAGGACATGGCCTCCCAAACTCAGAAGTATATCCCCGCCAATTGTATCTGTCAACGTCAAGTCACCTCATTCTCCCATGACCTGGAGCACTATCTCACGGGAGCGCGGGCGGTTATCGAAGTCCACCAAGACCACCTGTTGCCACGTCCCCAGGAGCAACCTGCTCTCGCTGAAGGGTATGCTGAGGGACGGGCCCAGCAGGGAGGCACGCACATGAGAATGGCCGTTGCCATCACCCCAGGCACGGTCGTGTTGATAGGGTATGCTACGTGGCACCAACCGCTCCCACATCTCCTTGAAGTCCTGTACCAGGCCAGGCTCGTATTCAATTGTGGAGAGCGCCGCCGTGGAGCCGGTAAGGAAGAGCGTCACCATGCCGTTGCCGATACCGGACTGGCGCACCGCCTCCGCCGTCGGTGCGGTGATGTCCACGATGTCACAATTGCCCTTGCTACGTACTGCGATACGTTTGGTCACTACCACAAGAAGTCCTCTCCCCGGCTTCAGGCTGCCGGCTCAGGGGGGTGCTCCTTAAGCCTCTCGACGAACTGGCGCAGCCGACCCTCGACCCTGGCGTTGATACTGCCCTCCGGGTAGCGGCCATCCTCAGCCCTCTCCCCCATGGACGTCCCGGTGAGCATCTCCATACCCTCTTCTATGGTCCCTATCGCCCATATATGGAACTTGCCCTGCCCCACCGCCTCTACCACATCCTCCCGGAGCATCAGGTTCCGCACATTCTGACGTGGTATGACCACGCCCTGGTCCCCGGTCAGCCCCTTGGCCCTGCAAAGGTCGAAGAACCCCTCTATCTTCTGGTTCACCCCGCCGATGGGCTGGAGCTCACCCTTCTGGTTCACCGACCCGGTCACAGCCATCCCCTGCTTCAACGGCACATCGGAGAGACTGGAGAGAATGGCATAGAGCTCGGCTGAAGAGGCGCTATCTCCCTCAACCCCCTCATACGACTGCTCGAAGCACAAGCTGGCAGAGAGGGACAACGGCCTGTCCTGGGCATACTTCCACCCCAGATAGCCGGCCAGTATGAGCACCCCCTTGTCGTGTATCCTCCCGCTGAGCTGGGACTCCCTCTCGACGTTTATCACGCCACGGCGCCCGACAAATGTCCTGGCGGTGATGCGGGAGGGACGGCCAAAGCTGATATCTCCAAGGTCGTAGACAGATAGACCGTTGACCTGCCCCACCACTGCACCCTCGGTATCCACCATGATCGTGCCATCCCTCATGTGCTCGCGGAGCCGCTGCGCGAGCAGGTCTGAGCGGTACACCTTGGCTTCCAGGGCTTGCCTCACATCTTCTTCATCCACCAGCGTCTTCCCCCTGCCCCTGGACCACTGGTCGGCTTCGATGAGAATATCCCTGACCAATCCAAACCGTGAGGAGAGCTTGTTCTGGTCTGCAACCAGCCTCGCCCCGTACTCGATCACCTTGGAGACTCCGCTGGCATCGAAATGGCACATTCCCTCCTTCTTGCAGATGTCGGATACCAGCGAGGCATAGGCATTCATGTTGTCCTGCGTGCGGTCGATCTCATAGTCGAAGTCGGCCTTGACCTTGAACATCTCCCAGAAGTCCTCGTCGCTGATGGAGAGCAGATGATAGAGGAGGTCGTCGCCGACGATTATCACCTTCACGTCTATGGGCACGGGCTCCGGCCTCAGGCCAACGGGAACGACAAACCCATAGAACTCCCAGGGGTCCTCAAGGCGTGACTCCTTGGTCTTAATCGCCCTTTTCAAGCCCTCCCAGACACCGGGACTGAGCAACACATCACGGACGCTGACTATCAGATACCCACCATTGGCCAGGGAGAGCGCACCTGGCTTCAGCATCGTGTGGTCGCTGAAGTAGGCGCCCATGAAAGCGCGCCTCTCCAGCTTCCCGAACATGTTCCCGAAGGTAGGGTTCGTCTCCACGACGATGGGGAGGCCCTTCGTCTCACTGTTGTCCACGAACACGTTCACCTGGAATGCCAGGCCCAGGTTCCTGTCACGAGATACGAGCGCCTCGGCTCCCGGTGGCACAGCCGCTTTCTCCGTCTCCGTACCGCGGAGCACATCAATGTGCTCCATGACAAAGGATTCTGCACCTTCCAGGTACAGCCCGACATCGTCAACGCTGGCATATTTCTCCAGGAGGTTGGCAAACAACGGCTTGATGGTGAATTCGGCCACCTTCTGGTCCAGGGAAGCGACCTGCTCCAGGGCCTCTTTCTCTATGGCCTTGGCCTGCTCCACCGCCTCCTGCACACGTCTCATCACCTCGCCCTGGCGCTCATCGAGGGCCTGTCTGTCAGCCTCGCTCAGCGCATTGTAGTCCTCGCGCGTCAGCGGCTTGCCCTCTCTGTCCAGCGGTATGGCGGCGATGCCGAGTGGCGAGGGTCTGATGTCGAATCCCCTGGCCTTGGCCTCTCGGTCCACCTCTCGGAACAGTTTCTCCCGCAGGGCCTGGCCCTTCTCGACTACCTCTTTCCGCTGGTTCTCGTACTCCTCCCCGGAGAATACCTTGTTGACCTCCCGCCTGAGGGAGGTGAGGAGCTGTTCCACCTCACCTCGGAACACCTTGCCCTGTCCCTTCGGCAGCCTTACCACCCGCGGACGGTCGGGCGCCGGAAAGTTGTACACGTAACACCAGTCGTGGAGCCTCTCAGGCATGTCCACCCCGGTCTTCTCGGCGACCACCTTCTCCAGATAGGCCTTGATGACCGACATCTTGCCCGTGCCTGTGAGCCCGGTGACGAAGATGTTGTATCCCGGCCTGTTCAGAGACAGCCCGAACTCTATGGCCTTAATGGCCCTGTCCTGGCCGATGAACTCCTGCAGCGGCTCTACTTCATCAGTAGTCTGGAAACAGAAGCTTTTCTGGTCACAGCGCCACCTCAGACTCTCCAGCGGTACTTCATACTTCATCAGGTCCATGACGCCTCCGTTTCTGCCACAGCGGACTGCAACCTGGAAGTTAGATATATCCCTTGCTCTTCATCAACTCGGCGTTCAAGATGGCAGCGCCGGCGGCCCCGCGGATGGTGTTGTGCCCCATGAGCACGAGCTTGTAGTCGAGGAGAGGGCATTCCCTGACCCGCCCCACCACCGAAGCCATGCCCTTTTCCAGGTCACGGTCCATCCTGGGCTGAGGCCGGTTGGGCTCGTCGCGGACGACTATCGGATGGGCAGGCGCGCTGGGGAGACCGAGGCCCTGCAACGGGTTGAACTCCCTGAAGGCGTTCACTATCGCCGCCACACCCGGCTTCTTGCTCAGCTTTACCGAGACACACTCGGTGTGCCCATCAACAACCCCTACCCGGTTGCAGTGCGCGCTCACCACGATGGGGGCGAACTGCACCTTCCTTTCCTCACACTTGCCGAGCAGCTTCACCGTCTCCCTCTCTACCTTCTCCTCCTCGCCGCCTATGAACGGGACGACGTTGTCCACTATGTCCAGGGAGGCGACCCCGGGATAACCGGCTCCAGATAGGGCCTGCATGCTGGTAACAAAGACCTGGCTCAGGCCGAACTGCATCAGCGGCTTGAGTACCAGGACCAGGTGAATGGTAGTGCAGTTGGGATTGGTCACGATCATCCCCTTCCACCCACGGTTACGCTTCTGGGTCGGGATGAGCTCGAGGTGGTCGGCGTTCACCTCAGGGATGAGCAGCGGTACATCCGCCTCCATCCTGTGGTTGCGGGAGTTGCTCGATACCACATACCCGGCGGCGGCAAAGGCCTGCTCGATGGGACCGGCCACATCCGCATCCAGTGCCGAAAAGGCAATACGGCAGTCCAACTCGGGCACGCATTCCTTGACCATCAGCCGTCCCACCCCCTCCGGTATCGGAGTCGGCAACTTCCAGCGACCCTCCATGACCTCACGGTAAGTCCTACCGGCAGACTTCTCCGACGCGGCCAACTCCGTCACCTCGAACCAGGGGTGGTCAGCAAGAAGCTGGATAAACCTCTGTCCTACCATGCCGGTAGCTCCCAGAACGCCTACTTTGACCTTATTCATCTGTCCCTCCGCAGAAGATGCCTCGCGGACTGCGATGGCGCACTATTATCGCCATCCCTGCCCAGCAGTGTCAACGCCTCACAGCTTCATGGCGTCTATGTATCACTTGGTGGTATAATGCCCATCCTGAATGCCCACGCCCTTTTCGTGGTGGCACGAGCAAGCTCTGACGGAGGTCACGCATGGCCTGGGAAGAAACACTCGGATTCGTCGGCGGGGCGCTGACATCCTTCTCACTCGTCCCGCAGGTGTGGCGACTGTTCAAGCTCAAGAGTGCCAGGGAGATAAGCCTGCCGTTCACCCTGGCCCTGCTGGCAGGCGTGGTCTGCTGGCTGGCCTATGGCACCCTCCTCCACCTTCCACCGCTCATCCTGTGGAACTCGATATCGCTGGCCTTTGTCTGTGCCATGTTGTACGCCAAACTGAAGTACGGCAGATGACCCGGGCACGCCACACCGGGCGGAATGAACGATGACCAAAGGCATTCAAAGGGTCTTCTCCGAAGTCTCGCACACCTACGAGCTGGTCAACCACGTCCTCACCTTCGGCCTGGACATACTCTGGCGAAGGAAGGCCGCAGCGCTGGCCGCAAAAGGCGGTGGTGCCCGGTGGATTGACATGTGCAGCGGGACTGGCGAGATGGCCATGAACCTCAGCCGTCAGTCCAGAGGGAACTCGATGGTCCTTGCCGCTGACTGCACGTCGCAGATGCTCAAGCAGGCAATGACGAAATCAGGGGCAGGCGAGGTCAACTTCATCCTTGCAGACGCCAGGGCCCTGCCTTTCCATGACGGGACGTTCGACCTCATCACGATCTCCTTTGCCACACGGAACATCAACGTCAACCGAGAGGCTCTCCTTCAGTGTCTCCGCGAGTTCCACCGCATTCTGAAACCCGAAGGACGCTTCGTGAACCTGGAGACCAGCCAGCCCCGGTCAAGGCTGGTGAGGAGGTTGTTCCACCTGTACGTCCGCCTGGTCGTCAGGGATGTGGGGAACCTGCTCTCGGGGTCAAGGGCAGGCTATGTCTATCTCTCGAACACCATACCCCGCTTCTACGGGGCCGAGGAGTTCGCAGACATCATCCGCCAGTCAGGCTTTGCTCACGTGGACTTCCAGCGCCTGCTGCTGGGAGTAACCGCAATCCACAAAGCGGAGAAGTAGCCAGGATTGCCGAACAGGCCGGGCCTTTTCCTCCGCGACTCCACTTGCGCCGCACATATACGAGACGTGAACCTGACACGTGTCCGCTACCGGATTGATACTGATTTTTATTCATGAATGCAACCCTCCCGTGCTAGACTGCACCAGTCCAGGAAAACAGGTACCACCAGAGCCCCGATGTATCGGGGCTTTATCTTGGCCCCAGACTTGAGCTATAATTCCGTCTTTGGCGGGAAGACCCGACCTGCAGCCGAAGGGAAAAGGAGAGCACATGGCCAAGTCCAAGACTCAGGAGTACCCGGTCATCTGGCTACAGGGAGCAACCTGCACCGGTTGCTCAGTATCAGTCCTCAACTCGGTGAGCCCAACCATTAAGAATGTGCTCGTGGATGAGGTGGTCCCAGGCAAACACGTGAACCTCAGATACCAGGCCACGGTCATGGCGGCAGCGGGCGACATGGCCATCCACGCCCTGGAGGACACCTGGAGAAAATTCAAGGGCGGGTACGTGCTGGTGGTCGAGGGCGCGATACCCACACGTGCCAACGGGGCCTACGGCAGCATCGGCGAAAGGAATGGCGTTCCGGTACCCGTCGCTGAGCGAGTGGAGAAGCTGGGTCGCGATGCGCTGGCGGTCATCGCCCTGGGTACCTGTGCCGCCTACGGCGGCATCGCCGCAGCGGCCCCCAACCCAGCGAAATGCGTTGGGGTCTCAGAGCTCTTCCAGACAAAGGGGATAACCACGCCACTGGTCAACATTCCCGGCTGTCCACCGCACCCCGACTGGTTTGTGGGCACAGTAGCCAGCGTCCTGATTCTCGGACTGCCCAAACCAAGCGACCTGGACGAGTTCGGCCGTCCCAAGGCATTCTACGGAAAGCTGGTACACGAAAACTGCCAGCGGCGGGCCTACTACGATGAGAAGAAATTCGCCAAGCACCTGAGCGACGAGGGGTGTCTCTACGAGCTCGGTTGCAAGGGCCCGGTAAACCATGCTGACTGCCCTGTCAGACTGTGGAACCACGGTGTCAACTGGTGCGTGGGCTGCGGCGGGCTGTGCATAGGTTGCACCAGCCCCGGATTCCCGGACCTGGTATCGCCCATGTACGAGAAGACTCCGGACGTCAGCTTACCCAACATCGGTGCCAAGTAGAGGAGGTTTGACCAATTGGGACACATAACTATTGACCCGATAACTCGAATCGAAGGGCACCTCAAGGTCGAAGCCCAGGTAGAGAACGGCGTGGTGAAGGATGCCAAGAGCTCCGGCACCATGTTCAGGGGCATCGAGCTAATCCTGCAGGGCAGGGACCCTCGGGATGCTCAGCGCATAACCCAGAGGATCTGCGGGGTCTGTCCCACCAGCCACTCCATCGCGGCCACCCTCAACCTGGACAGCGCCTTCGGCCTCGCCGACAGGATACCGGACAACGGGAGGGTCCTCCGCAACCTAATCCTGGGTGCCGCCCACCTCGCCGACCACATACTTCAGTTCTACCACCTGGTGGCCCTGGACTACGTGGACGTGGCCGCAGTAGCCAAGTACGACGGGAACAACTCCGCCCTCAACTCGGTCAAGGCCTTCATCGAGCGCGGTGAGCTCGCACCTTTCGTACCCCGCTACGAAGGCGACTACCGTCTGCCCCAGGCCCTGAACATCGAGCTGGCCGGCCACTATGTACAGGCCCTCACCGTGCGCCGCAAGGGCCAGGAAATGCTCTCGATCTTCGGGGGCAAGATGCCGCACAACATGGCAGTGGTCCCCGGCGGTGTCACCGAGGTACCCACCATAGACAAGATAGCTTCCTTCCTCTGGCGGCTGAACGAGATAAAAGACTTCATTGACAATGTCTACTTGCCTGACGTAGTCACCGTAGCCAAGCACTACGGTGACTACTTCGAGATAGGCCGCGGCTGTGGCAACCTGCTCTCCTTCGGCAACTACGAACTTGACGGCAAGAACCCCGACTACGCTAAGAGAGAGCGCCTGCTGAAGCAGGGGACGGTCTCCGCAGACCTGAAGCTGGGAACACTTGACTCCAACAAGATAGCCGAGTATGTCAAGAGCTCCTGGTACGATGATTCCACCAACGGGCTCAAGCCGGCTAAGGGTGAGACCAAGCCCAAAGAGGACAAGGCTGGAGCCTACTCCTGGGTAAAGGCCCCGCGGTATGACGGCAAGGTGTACGAGGTAGGCCCACTGGCCAGGATAATGGCCAGCTACCTGGCTGGCCAGCCAGCGGTCAAATTGCTGGTGGACCCGGCGCTCAATGCTTTCAATGCCAAACCCGGTGTGATGTTCTCCGTCCTGGGCAGAATCCTGGCGAGGGTCCTCTCCGCCAAGGTCATAGCGGACTCCATGGCAGGGTGGCTGCTCCAGCTCAAGCCCGGTGAACCAGTGTACCAGCCATACGAGATCCCTGAAGAGTCCACCGGCATGGGGCTGGTAGACGCTGCACGCGGCGCCCTCGGCCACTGGGTCGAGGTCAAGAACAAGCGCATCAGCCGCTACCAGTGCGTGGTGCCCAGCACATGGAACATGTCCCCCAGGGATGACAAGGGGCAACCCGGCCCACTGGAGCAGGCATTGATCGGGACCAAGGTAAAGGACGAGGCAAACCCCTTCGAGCTGGTGCGCATCGTGAGGTCCTTCGACCCCTGCCTCGCCTGCGCCATTCACCTGGTGACACCCAAGGGGCGGAGCCTGGGCCAGTTCCGGGTCTGTTAGTCAAGATGGATAGAGAGTCTGAACACCGGGTGGTAGTCCTCGGAGTGGGCAACGAACTCCTGAAAGACGAGGGCGTTGGAGTCCATACGGCGCGTGCCCTGACGGCAGAGCCCTGGGCCAGCAGCCTGGAGGTCATTGAGTCCGGCAGCGCCCTGGACGCCCTGCCCACGGGCAGACCGATAAGCAAGCTGGTGGTAGTAGACGCAGTGTGCGGGGGCGGTGAGCCTGGGTCCGTCTACCGCTTCACCCCGGAGGACGTCGAGCTTGAGGCCACGCGGATTGCTTCTCTCCACGAGCTGAACCTGTTCGATGCCCTCAGGCTCAACGGGCTGGCTGGCATAAAGCCGGCGGAAACAGTCATAATCGGGGTGGAACCGAAGGACGTTGGCTGGGGCATAGAGCTCTCAGCGGAGGTAGAGTCCCGGCTGCCGGAGGTGCTCCGCATAGTACGCGAAGAAGTTGGCCACAGTCGAGAGAAAAGGGGCTAGATAGAGAAGATGCTTATCACCGAACAGAAACCGATGGATGAAATCCTGCGATACACTGACGGGGAGAAGAACATCTTCCTAGTCGGCTGCAAAGGCTGTGCCGAAGGCTGTGAGACCGGCGGTGAAAAGCAGGTGGCCGAGATGAAACAAGGCCTGGAGAAGGCAGGGAAGGCCGTCAGCGGCACATCGCTCATAGATTTCATGTGCAATCCTCAGCTCACCAGGATGACCCTACAGGCACACGAGAAGAAGATCACGTCTTCCGACTCCTTGCTCCTGCTCTGCTGTGGCGCCGGTGTCCAGGCAACGGCGTCCGTGGTGGACAAGGTGGTCCATCCCGGCTGTAACACGCTCTCTCTGGGCGGCCGTCACGCCGAATGGCGGGAGGCGGAGCGTTGCCTCGAGTGTGGCCAGTGTGTGCTGGAGTACACGGGGGGCATCTGCCCTGTAGCCAGGTGCGCCAAGAAGCTTTTCAACGGCCCCTGCGGTGGTTCGTCAGACGGGAAATGCGAGGTCTCGCCAGACCTACCCTGTGCCTGGCAGCAGATAGTCGACCGCCTGACCCGCATAGGAAGGCTGGACAAGCTGGAGACAGTAGTCCCGCCCAAGGACTGGAGTGTCAGCCTGACCGGCGGTCCTCCCCCAATACGCTAGAACGCCGGCATGGAAGCACAGGGAGTGATGATGGTGGTTGCAGCGAGCAAGGTGCTCCGCGAGTGCCCGCTATTCCGTAGCCTGAGCGACGAGGAGCTGGACAGGATAGCCAGGCTCAGCCACGAGGAGACCTTTGAGCCTGGAGCTGTCCTTTTCCACGAGGGCGACCCCCCGCAGAAGGTGTATGTCATCGAGGAAGGTAAGGTCGCGGTAGATATCGGAGTCCGTTTCGGCTCTGTAGCACGCCGCCGCGCTACCATAGAGACTGCGACGAGAGGGCGCCTCGTGGGCTGGTCGGCGGTGGCTGGAGTGAGGGGATACACGGGGGCAGCCAGGTGCCTAGAGAAGACAACGGCACTGGTCATAGATGGGGAGGGCCTTCGTCACCTCTTCGACGAGGACAGCTATCTGGGATACCGGGTGATGCGGAAGCTGGTGGAGCTGGTGCGGTCGCGTGCTGTCAGCGTCACCGATACCCTGGCCCATATCCTGTCCATAGCCTCCCACGACCTGAAAGCGCCGCTACACGCCGTGCAAAGCTACCACCAGGTCATGCTCGGCGGCTACGCCGGGCCGTTGACCGAGAAGCAAAAGGACATGCTGGTGAGGAGCGGAGAGCGGATCATCGGGCTACTCGGACTCATAGACGACATCCTGGACCTCTCCCGCCTCGAGGCCAGCGAGTTGGAAAAGGCCGCTTCGTCCCTAGTCAAACTAGCGGAGACCTCCATTGAAAACGTCAGGGCGCAAGCCAACCAGAAGGGTATCAAGCTTCTCACCGAATGGCCATCCGACCTGGCGGACATCATGGTGCAGCCTGCCAGGATGCAGCAGGTACTCACCAACCTGCTGAGCAACGCCGTCAAGTTCACCCAGGAGGGTGGCGAGGTCAGGGTGAGGATCAGGGAGCTGAGGGGAAAGGTGTCCGTTGAGGTGATGGACAACGGACCTGGTATTCCGGAGGATGACCTCCCCAGGATCTTTGATGACTTCTACCGGGGAAAGACGGCTACCGCTGGCGGAGCGGGGCTGGGGTTGTCTATAGCCAAGAGGGTCGTCGAGGCCCACAATGGTCGCATCTGGGTGGAAAGCCCCTATCCCGAATCGGCTCGAGGGGCCAAGTTCACCTTCACCCTGCCCAGGAGTTGACGAAAAGGCCCAAGGAACGGATACTGAGGGGGGATTGCCGATTATGAAAGCAGGAACTAACTTGGAGAAAATGCTGGCTGCCGGGAGGTTCGCCGTAACCGCCGAGGTCGGTCCTCCCAAGGGAGCCGGGGCTCCCGCCGTACAAAGGAAGGGCGAGAAGCTGAAGGGTTACGTTGACGCCATGAACGTAACCGACAACCAGACTGCCATCGTGAGGATGTGCAGCCTGGCGGGTTGCACCTTGTTGAAGCAACTGGGAATAGACCCGGTGCTCCAGATGGTCGTCCGCGACCGCAACCGCATCGCGATCCAGAGCGATATCCTGGGCGCGGTGGCGCTGGGCATTGGCAACATACTTTGTCTCTCCGGCGACCACCAGACATTCGGCAACCACCCTACAGCCAAAGGTGTCTACGACCTGGACTCCACCCAGCTCGTACAGACCGTGAAGCAGATGCGCGATGAGAGGAAGTTCATCTGCGGCGAGGAGGTCGCGGGCGAGGTGCCCCTATTCATCGGCGCCACCGAGAACCCCTTCGCCGACCCCTTCGACTACCGAGTGGCACGCCTGGCGAAGAAGGTCAAGGCCGGCGCTGATTTCATTCAGACCCAGGCGATATTCGACGTGCCAAAATTCGCCAAGTGGATGAAGGCGGTAAAGGAAAAGGGCCTCGACAAGCAGGTACACATCCTTGCCGGGATAATACCGATGAAGTCCGTCGGTATGGCCCGCTACATGAGGGACTATGTCTCCGGTGTGTACGTTCCGGACGAACTGGTGACCCGGATGGAGAATGCGACCGATGCCAAGGAGGAGGGGGTGAAGATATGCCTTGAGATCATCGAACAGCTCAAGGACATCCCGGAGGTCCACGGGGTACACATCATGGCAGTCGGCTGGGAGGACATAGTGCCCATCATCGTGCAACGGGCTGGCCTCCTGCCACGGCCTGAACTCTAATGGATTGGAGAATGACATGGCGCACAAGGCAAAGATACTGGTTGTTGACGATGACCCTGATATCGTAGGGGCGGTAAGCGCCGTGCTCGAGGTACACGAGTACCAGGTGGTGAGCGCGCGGGACGGGGAGGAGGGACTGGCCAAGCTCAGGGAAGAAAAACCGGACCTCATGATACTCGACCTCATGATGCCGCGCATGGATGGCTTCGCCGTCTGCAAGGAACTACTCGACCCCAGATGGGCGAAATACCGCAGCATACCCATCATCATCTTCAGCTCGGTGAAAGAGGAGGCCAGCAGGCGCCGCTACGAGCTGGAGACAGGGCTGCAGATGAATGCCGACGACTACATCGAGAAACCCATAGACCCTCATACCCTGGTCGAAAGGGTGGAGAAGCTCCTCAAGAAGAAAAAGACCTGACCGCACACCAGGTACGGTGGTGGAAGGAGGCTAGGGAACGTGAAAGGGCGAGCCAAGGTTCTCCTGATAGATGATGACCCGGACTTCGTCGAGTCAACCAAGATGGTCTTGCAGACCAAGTACGAGGTGGTGACGGCACTGAGCGGTGACGAAGGTCTGAAGAAGGCCAGGAGCGAAAAACCCGATGTCATCCTGCTGGATATAATCATGCCGGTGACGGACGGCTTTACCGTCGCCGAGCACCTGAAGAAAGACCCTCAACTCGGCAAGATACCAGTGCTCATGCTCACCAGCTTTTCGGATAGAGTAGGTGAGACAGACATACCGCTCAGCCGGGGCCTGTCCCTGGAAGTCGAGGACTACATCTCAAAGCCGGCAGAGCCGGCAGAACTCCTGAGGCGAGTAGGTAGCTGGGTGAAGAAGCCAGCCAAATAGTCCCTGGCCACAGCAACAGCTCGCGTATGGGGCTGGAGGATTCCGTCGAGGGACCCCAGCCTCTATCGTTTATGCCTCCCGATTCGTGGATTGGTGCAATAGCTATTACGCCAGTATAATTTATGAGAGAGCCCCGCCAGGGGAATGGCGACATTCCCTGGCGGGGGAGCTATGAAGCGCACAACAACCACCACACAACTGGCCCGGGTCAGCGTCCGCGGCGTGGTCCAGGGCGTCGGCTTCCGGCCCTTCGTCTACCAGCTCGCCACCAGACACAATCTCAAGGGATGGGTCTGCAACACCTCCGGCGACGTCAAGGTAGAGGTAGAGGGCGAGAGAGAGGCGCTGGACAGATTCATATCGGAGCTCGCGTCGCTGGCCCCGCCGCTCGCCCGCATCGAGCACATAGAGGCTGGCTTCGGCCCAGCCGTGGGATATCAGGGCTTCGACATCCGCGCCAGTCAGGAAGAGGGCGGCAAGTACCAGTTGGTCTCCCCCGACATCGCCACCTGCGGACCCTGCCGCAGCGAGGTGTTCTCACCCGGGGACAGGCGCTACCGCTACCCCTTCACCAACTGCACCAACTGCGGCCCCCGGTTCACCATCATCGAGGACATACCCTACGACCGTCCCAGGACCACCATGCGGCACTTCACCATGTGCCCCGATTGCCAGCGTGAATACGACAACCCCCTGGACCGCCGCTTCCATGCCCAGCCCAACGCCTGCCCCAGGTGCGGCCCCCGCGTGGAACTGGCGGACGCTGAGGGCGCGGTGGTGCCCTGCGCGGACCCCGTGGCCAAAGCCGCCCAGCTACTGCGAGAAGGCAACATCCTGGCCATAAAGGGCCTGGGGGGCTTTCTCCTCGCCTGCGATGCCACCGACGGGGAAGTGGTGGGACGCCTGCGCGAGCGGAAGAGGAGGCCATTCAAGCCCCTGGCGGTCATGGTCTCCGACCTGGATACCGCAAGAGGCCATTGCTATGTAACCAAGGAAGAGGAGGCCCTGCTCACCTCGCCACATAGCCCCATCGTCCTGCTGAGATGGAGGCCCGAGTCCGATGTCTGCAAGGCGGTGGCGCCGGGCCTCAAGTACCTGGGGGTGATGCTCCCATATACTCCCCTGCACCACATGCTGCTGCGTGACACAGGACTGCCACTGGTGATGACCAGCGGCAACCTCAGCGAGGAGCCGATAGCCAAGGACAACGACGAGGCCTCACGGCGGCTGAAGCACATAGCCGACTACTTTCTGCGACACAACCGCGACATCTATTCCCGCTATGACGACAGCGTGGCCCTCTGCGAGGAGGGGGAGCCACGCATACTCAGGCGCGCGAGGGGCTATGCCCCCTACCCAATACACCTGCCCGTCCACGTGCGGCAGGTACTGGCCTGCGGCGCAGAGCTGAAGAACACCTTCTGCCTCACCAGAGAAAACCACGCCTTCATAAGCCAGCACATCGGCGACATGGAGAACGCGGAGACGCTCGAGCACTTCCAGGCCACAGTCGACCTATACCGCAGGCTGTTCCGGGTGCAACCCGAAGCGATAGCCTGCGACCTGCATCCCGACTACCTGGCGACCAGGTACGCGCAGCAACTGGCCGAGGAGAGCCGCCTGCCGCTGGTAACGGTGCAACACCACCATGCGCACATCGCCAGTTGTCTCGCCGAGCATGGCGTCCTGGACGCCGTCATCGGCGTCTCCTTCGACGGCACCGGCTATGGGAGCGACGGGCGCATCTGGGGCGGCGAGTTCCTCGTCGCCGACTGCCGCGGCTTTGAGAGGGCCGGACACCTCGAGTACGTGCCCATGCCCGGAGGCGCCGCCGCCATAGAACGGCCCTACCGCATGGCCCTGGGTTACCTGCTCTCGCTGCTGGACAAGGAGGCACTGGAGCTACCATTGCCCTTCCTCAAGAAGATAGACGAGGCAGAGTTGGCTGTCGTCAAAGTGCAGGTAGAAAGGGGCCTGAACTCGCCGTTGACCTCCAGCTCGGGCAGGCTTTTCGACGCCGTCTCGGCGCTCCTCGGCATAAGGGACAGGGCTGAATACGAGGCGCAGGCCGCCATCGAGATGGAGATGATAGCCACGGACGCGGCCACCGCCGCCGCTGGCGAGAGCTATCCCTTCTCCATCGAAACGGAAGGGAACAAGGAGATAGTCAAGCTGGCCCCCCTCTTTGCCGCGCTGGTCGCAGATTTGCAGCGCGGCGTTCCGGCAGATAGAATGGCCGCCAGGTTCCACCACACCGTGGCTGAGATAATTCGCAAGATGTGCCACAGGATAGCTGAGAGGACCGGCATCCATCGGGTAGCGCTGAGCGGCGGAGTCTTCCAGAACCGCCTGCTGACGGGGCTCGTCACTGCCTCGCTGAAGGAAGACGGCTTCTCCATACTCAGCCACCGCAAGGTGCCGTGCAACGATGGCGGCATCTCGCTGGGACAGGCAGTGGTCGCCAATTTCGCCGAAAGGAGTCCATAGTCCATGTGTCTGGCTATTCCGGCACGAGTTACCTCCATCAACGGCATGGAGGCCGAGGCAGAGGTCGGCGGCGTCACCCGCAGGATAAGCATCATGCTCACGCCCGAGGTGAAGGTGGGCGACTACGTCCTGCTGCACACAGCGTACTCCATCAGCGTGGTGGATGAGCAGGAGGCCAAGGAGACGCTGGATATACTGCGACAACTGGTATAAACGATGAAGTACATAGACGAGTACCGCGACCCGCAGCTTGCCGAGCGCCTGGTACAGAAGCTCAGGGAGAGGTCCACCAGGCCTGCGCGGTTGATGGAGTTCTGCGGCGGCCACACGGTCTCGGTGTTCAGGCACGGCATCCGTCAGTTGCTCCCGCCCACGGTGGAGATGCTTTCCGGACCCGGCTGCCCCGTCTGCGTCACCGCTATCGCCGACCTGGACAAGGCGATACTCCTCACCGAGCTCCCGGACATCATCGTGGCCACTTTCGGAGACATGCTCAAGGTCCCCGGAAGCCGCTCCAGCCTGCGCAACGCCCGCGCCGACGGCGGGGACGTCAGGGTCGTGTACTCGGTACACGATGCCCTGGAAATCGCCAGCGGCAGCACCGGCAAGTCGGTGGTCTTCCTCGGCATCGGCTTCGAGACCACGGCCCCCACCATTGCCGCCTCCCTCCTGGAGGCCAGGCAGCGCGGCATCAAGAACTTCTACGTGCTCTCCCTGCATAAGCTATGCCCGCCGGTGATGAAGTCCATCCTCGACCTGGGGGAGGTGAACCTGAACGGCATAATCTGCCCCGGCCATGTCAGCGCCATCATCGGCTCCACCCCCTACCAGTTCATACCTCGTGACTACGGCATCGCCTGCGTCGTCTCCGGGTTCGAGCCTCTGGACATACTCCAGTCGGTGTACATGCTGGTGGAGCAGGTGGAGAGCGGGCATCCCACGGTGGAGATAGCCTACAGCCGCGGCGTCAGGCCAGCGGGAAATGTGCGCGCGCTGGAGCTTCTGCACACTGTCTTCGAGGTATGCGATGCCAACTGGCGCGGCATCGGCGTCGTCCCTGCCAGCGGGCTGAGGTTGCGGGAGGAGTTCTCCAACTTCGACGCAGAGAAGGCATTCCCTGTCTCTCACCCGCCACCGAGGGAGCCGAAGGGGTGTCTCTGCGGCGAGATACTGCGGGGGGTGAAGACGCCGCTGGACTGCAAGTTCTTCAGCAAGAAATGCACCCCGGACAGCCCGGTGGGCCCGTGCATGGTGTCACACGAGGGCACCTGCTCTGCCTACTATCAGTACCGAGGCGAAGATGGAGGATAAGGTACTCCTCGGGCACGGCAGCGGGGGCAGGCTGAGCCATGAGCTGGTCAGGAAGGTCTTCGTCCCCTCCCTGAACAATCCTCTACTGAGCAAGCTGGACGATTCCGCGGTATTCGAGATCGGCGGTCGCATCGCCTTCACCACCGACAGCTACGTGGTAAGCCCCATCTTCTTTCCCGGCGGCGACATCGGGAAACTGTCCGTCTGCGGCACGGTGAACGACCTGGCGATGTGCGGGGCAACGCCGCTGTACCTGAGCCTCTCTCTCATCCTCGAAGAGGGCTTCCCCCTGGAGCACCTGCGGCGCATCGTCGCCTCAGTGAAGCAGGCCGCCGAGGAAGCAGAGGTGCAGATAGTTACCGGCGACACCAAGGTGGTTGACCGTGGCAGCGCCGATGGCATCTTCATCACCACCTCCGGGGTAGGGGCCATTCCCCAGGGCATAGACATCTCCGGCTCCAACGCCAGGCCGGGCGACAGGGTCATCCTCAGCGGCCCCATCGGAGACCACGGCGTCGCCGTGCTGAGCCGTCAGGAGGGCCTCGAGTTCTCCGTACCCGTGGAGAGCGACTGCGCCCCGATGAACAGGCTGGTGGCGGGGATGCTACGGGCCTCGCCAGCCATCCACGCCCTCAGGGACCCCACTCGCGGCGGGCTGGCGACCACGCTCAACGAGATCGCAGCGCAGTCCGGCGTGAGCATAGGGATAGAGGAAAAGAGGATACCCATCCACGACGGGGTGCGCGCCGCCTGCGAGCTATTGGGGCTGGACCCACTCTACGTGGCCAACGAGGGGAAGCTGGTAGCTATGGTCTCCCCGGAGGCGGCGGAGGCCGTGCTGGCGGCGATGAGGCGGAACTGTTATGGCGCCGAAGCCGCCATCATCGGCGAGGTCGGCGCTCCTCCAAGCCGGGGCCGCGTCGTCATGCGCACCGCGCTGGGCACCTCGCGCATCGTGGACATGCTCAGCGGAGAGCTGTTGCCGCGTATTTGCTGACCCACTCATTCGCAACTAATCCCCCATGCCCGTATGCCACGGGCACCACGAAGTATGAAAATACCGCTCGACCTCCAACTTGTCATTGCGAGACGCCGCAGGCGGCGTGGCAATCCGGAGGGGGGTGGGCACGGATTCCCACGTCGTCCTCCCCGCACTTCGTTTGGTCGGACGCCTCGGAATGACAGCGCGCGTAGGTGTTTTCGGGGTAATCCGCAAGACGAGTCGGCGTCGCCCCTAGAGACGGAGGGTCGGAGTCCACCCGAAACACGACCCCCAGGTCTACCTGCTTTTCGCGCCCTGTCTTGTGGCACCGGCACCAGCGGCTCCAATCGTAGCTGCTCAGTCCCCTTGGTGGTACAAGGCCTCGAACTCCTCTGGTGTCAACCTGGCCTGGCGCAAGATGGAGCGCAGCGTACCTATCGGAATGGTCCGATTCCCGTGAACAGGAACCACCACGAGATTGGGCGCGTTGGGCTTGCGCAGGTAGTGATGGCTGCCACGGACATGAGTCACCAGATAACCGCCGCGTTGGAGGACTTGGAGAACCTCCCGACCGTCTAACCTTGGCAGGCGTGTCACGGCGCGGCGACTTCGACTGCGGCCAATTCCGCCTCCCCGTCCCCCAGTGGGATATCCAGCCCCCCCTTGGCTGCGGCTTCCAGATACCCTAGCACCGCCTCGCGGGTTCGCTCGATGGCTTCTTCCCGAGTCTCACCAAATGTGGAGAGCCACTCCAGTGTGGGCACGTATGACACCCACACCCGGTCAGTCGGGTCCCACGTCAACAGTATATTATATCTCTTCGTCATGCTAAGAGCACCTTTGTCCGCCAGGTCATTGTACCATCCCTCAGCCGCCGGATAAACTGCTGGCGCTTACACTGTCGCCACCGGCTCACGCTGCGGCCCCCTGTTGAGGTCAACACCGCCTATCACCGGCAGACCATATCCCTCCCTTGGCTACGACAGATTATACCACGAATGCGGCCAATGCCCTTGGACATCCTCAGATAGTAAGCCTAAAGAGCCAGCCGGCAGGGCGGATGTAGGACAGCGGGACCCACCGTCAGGATCAATGCTGTGGAGGTAGATGGTGACTCGATGCGCACCACATCAGTTGTCGAGCAGGCTAACAACGCCCGACCTCGCAAGAGCGCGTTGTCGCCCAGCAGTCGACAGGCAGAACTATGATAAAATGGCCTATCGGCTGAGACTAGAGTAAACATAGCGGAGGTTACCATGCCAGAGCAAGAGCAACCGAAGGAAATACAGGTCGAATTCCCTGCCAATCTGAAAGGCGGTGTCTACTGCAACAACATGGTTGTTGCCCACACGAGGGAGGAATTCATCATGGACTTCATGATGATTGCTCCGCCAGTTGGGGCCGTAACAGCTCGCGTGATAATGAGCCCAGGGCATATGAAGAGAACCCTGGCCGCCCTTCAAGAGAATCTCAGAAAGTACGAAGAAAAATTCGGAAAGCTTCAGGAGGCCGCTGAGCCGACCAAGGGCAGAATCGGTTTTCGGACGCCCTAATTCTTAAGGGTGTCTCCATGGATACAAGTTGGTTTTCTATCTTGCTGGGCTGGCTTGGCGGCATAGTCACGAGCCTAGTGGCAAACTGGTTGTTTCATAAGTACCTGACGCGGAGAAAATCTAAAGGCGAATACTTTACCACGACACTATCCGGAGACACCGTCGAATTTGAGGGTAGAGTCTCCTATGACTCGCGTATGAAGGCCGGGATGAAGAAAATCGTGCAAGACGTTCTCGGTTACAAGTTGACTGACCGCGAAGAAGCAAAGGATAAGTCGGATTCGATAAACTAGTAGGGGTTCCCACATTTGGAAAGCTGGTGCAACCGACAGTGGCCCTCCGATAACATAGTTACCACCCGCTCGCCAGCGCTTTCCTCTCCTCATCGGTGAAAACGCTGCTGTGTGTTCACACTAGCACTTCTTGCAGCTGCGCACTCCCAAGAGTAGAAACAGCCCCGCAAGAACAGGGAAGGGGGCAGAGGTTGAGGTTTCTGCGCCTACATCGCCCTGAGCGCCTTGATGCGCTGCTCGATGGGCGGGTGGGTGGAGAACAGGCTGTTGAGCTGGCTCTCATGCCCCTTCAAAGGGTTGGAGATGTAGAGGTGGGCGGTGGCCTTGTTCGCCACCTCCAGAGGCTCCTTGTCCTGGCTTATCTTCTCCAGCGCCCGCGCCAGACCCTCCGGGTAACGCGTGAGCAGGGCACCCGAGGCATCCGCCAGAA
>JBFMDE010000024.1:0-22660 GCA_040754215.1 Chloroflexota bacterium | reverse complement strand
GTCAACCTTGTCATCGCTCGCGCGCTTTTGCTACACTAGGTTCTGCGGTGGGGCTGTAGCTCAATCGGGAGAGCGTTTGACTGGCAGTCAAAAGGTAGTGGGTTCGAATCCCATCAGCTCCACCATCTGCTACTCGCCAGGGACACTCAGGCCTACAGAGAGGCTCGTTTGATTGCGGTCAATCCCGGCCTGCCGATGAAGGAGCTATGAACACGCCGTGAGCGCCATGGTGCTTTCTCTGTCTTTCCTCCTTGGCATCGCGCTGGGTAGCTTCCTCAACGTGGTCATAGACCGCGTGCCCCTCAGCCAATCGCTGTTCCGCCCCCGCTCACGGTGTCAGGCCTGCAGCACGCAGCTCGCAGCCAGAGACCTCATCCCCATCCTCAGCTACCTCTGGCTCAGGGGGCACTGCCGCACGTGCTCAGCACCGATACCGCTGAGAATCCTGCTGGTCGAGCTCGCCGCGGGCACGGCCCTTACCGCTTCCGTCGCTGCCTACGGCATCACCACCACAGCCGCCTTCATCTCCCTCTCCAGCCTGGCATTGCTCACCCTCGCCATCATAGACATCGAACACGGCATAGTCCCCGGCGCCATCGTGCTCCCGCTCACCATCCTGGCGCTTGCGGTTGCTCCCTTCTATCCTCCTCTCGGCCTGAAGTCCGCCCTCATCGGAGCCGCCATCCCCTTCGCCCTCTTCCTCGCCATCGCCTTCCTCCACTCCGGCGGCATCGGCTGGGGCGATGTGAAGCTGGCTCCCCTCCTCGGCCTCCTCACCGGCTTCCCCGGCATCATCGTCGCCCTCCTCACCTCCTTCATCCTCGGAGGTGTCGCCGCCTCGGTACTACTCCTCCTCCACAAAGCCAGCCGCAAGACACCCATCCCCTTCGTACCCTTCCTCGCCGCAGGTACCATAGTCGCCATAGTCTGGGGCGACACCATCCTGGACTGGTACCTCAGCCCCTTCTAGCCCGGGCCAACCAGGCATCTATCATGGCCACAGACAGCCTTTCAGGGAGATGGGCTGCTAACCGTCCTCTCCCGGTTGTGTTTGCTGCATGCCTGAGGTTCGGTGTAGAATTCGACATTGTCCTTCAGAGGTAACTAGAGAGGAGTACAGTAGGGTGCCAGACAAGATCTCAGACCACAGGCATTGCCCGGCATGCGGGAAACCCATGGGCGCCAGCAATCGCTTCTGCTCCGAGGAATGCGAGAGGGGCACGCTTGGGCAGAAGAAACGGCAGCAGCGGACCATGTGGATATTCATGGGCGTGCTCATCGCCTTCATGGCACTGCTGTATCTAGGCCAGGGCGCTCAGGGCTGCCTCGGGGGTACCTAAGGTAGGACAAGAGCAGGCAATTGCCCACCTGTAGAACTTGAGGACTCTCTCACCATGGCATGCAGAGGCATCCGCGGTGCCACCACCGTGACCGAAAATAGCAGAGCAGCTATACTGGCTGTGGGCTCGGAGCTGCTGCGGCAGATGGCTGACGCCAACGGCATCACAGCCGAAGACATAGCCTGCATTCTCTTCACCACCACACCCGACCTCAATGCCGAGTTCCCTGCGGCGGCAGCCAGGGAACTGGGATGGCACATGGTGCCTCTGATGTGTGCTCAGGAGATAGATGTCCCAGGAGCCCATCCGATGTGCCTGCGCATAATGATGCTGTGCAACACGGAGAGAAAGGCGGAGGAGATAGTCCACGTGTACACCCGTGGCGCCACCGAACTAAGGAACCGCAGCGCCGGGCATAGGCCGCACCGCGAGACCCCATCCTCCAGGAGTGACCCATGATCGTAGTGATGAAAGCCGATTGCACGGACGTGCAAGTACAAGAAGTCATATCCCGCCTGGAGCAGGCCGGGCTCGGCGTCAACGTCTCTCGCGGCGTGGAGAGGACAGTGATCGGGGTTGTGGGCTCTGTCCAGTCACGCCCCGAGATGCGAAACATGCTGGTGCTTCTGCCAGGCGTCCAGGAAGTCATTCCCATAAGCAAGCCCTACAAGCTGACGAGCCGCGAGTTCCAGCCCACCGACACCGTCGTGGAGGTAGGCGGCATACGCATCGGGGATGGGAGTGTGGTCGTCATGGCCGGGCCATGTGCCGTCGAGAGCCAGGAACAGCTACTCGACACCGCCAGGGCCGTGAAGGCGGCGGGGGCCTCCATCCTGCGCGGCGGGGCCTTCAAGCCGAGCACCTCACCCTACAACTTCCGCGGATTGGGCAGGGAGGGACTCGAGCTGCTGGCAGAGGCCAGGGCCGAGACCGGGATGCCCATAATCACCGAGGTGCTCTCGGTCAGGGACGTGGGACTGGTGGCGGAGTTCGCCGACATCCTTCAGATAGGCGCCCGAAACATGCAGAACTTCACCCTCCTGGACGAGGTCGGGATGACGAGGAAGCCGGTCATGCTCAAGAGAGGGCTCTCGGCCACAATACAGGAATGGCTCCTGTCCGCCGAATACATACTCTCCCAAGGAAACCGGCAGGTCATACTCTGCGAGCGCGGTATCCGGACGTTCGAGACCTACACCCGCAACACCATGGACATCAGCGCCATCCCCGCAGTGAAACACCTGAGCCACCTTCCCATCATCGGTGACCCCAGTCACGGCACCGGCCAGGCACACCTGGTAACCCCGCTGGCGCTGGCAGCAGTGGCGGCCGGAGCAGATGGCATCATGGTAGAGGTACACCCCAACCCCGAGAGGGCCCTGAAGGACGGCCCGCAGTCCCTGAACTTCGAGAGCTTCGAACGCCTGATGTCGCTGCTCCGGAACATCGCCGCCGGAATGGGAAGGAAGATAGCCTCAGCGGCCGCCCCGGCCCGGTAGCACCCCCTCACAAAGGCCCCCGTGTCCAGCCTACCCCGCTTTTCTTGACAACCCGTATGCGCCGTTGCTAAACTAGCTTTGCTGATGGCCTCTCCCCGGCACCGCCGACGACCTCCAGAACCCTTCTCCAAGGGGTTGGTAGAGGTGTTTACCGGAGACGGTAAGGGGAAGACCTCGGCCGCCCTGGGGATAACGCTCCGGGCCCTGGGACATGGACTGAAAGTAGCCATAATCTACTTCATGAAGGGCGAGTTTCCCTACGGAGAGCAACGCATACTGTCGCAACTACCAAATGTCACCCTCTCCAGATTCGGCTTTACCGAGTTCTGCGACCCTAAGAACGTTAAGGAGGAGGAAAGGGAACAGGCCAGACAGGCCCTTCAAGCGGCGAGGCAGGCCATGCTCGGCGGGGAATACGACGTGGTGGTCCTCGACGAGGTGAATGTAGCTACGGCCTGGAAGCTCATTGATGTCGAAGGCGTCATTGCCCTCATCCACAACAGGCCGGAGAAGGTCGAGCTCATCCTCACCGGGCGTGGGGCAGACCCCCGCGTTATCGAGCTTGCCGACCTGGTCACCGAGATGGTCAAGGTCAAGCATCCGTACGACAAGGGCATACTCTCCCGTATGGGCATAGACTACTGAGCATTGCCGAGGAGACAAACCAATGCTGGACTACCGCAGCCTGGAAGAGACCAAGAAGAGGAAACAGGAATGGGACAAGAAGGCCTCGCAGCAACCCGAACGGCGCAAGGAGTTCGTCACCACCTCCAGCGTGCCCATTGAACGCCTGTACACCCCTCTGGACATAGCGGACTTCGACTACCTCCGCGACCTGGGCTTCCCGGGTGAGTACCCCTTCACCCGCTCCGTGCACCACACCGGGCACCGTGGACGGCTGTGGACGATGCGCATGTTCTCCGGGTTCGGCGGCCCTGAAGAGTCCAACAAGCGCTACAAGTACCTGCTCGAGCACGGCGAGACCGGGCTCAGTGTGGCCTTCGACTTCCCCACACTCAACGGCTACGACACCGACGCCCCACAGGCCCTGGGAGAGTTCGGAAAGTGCGGTGTGGCTGTTTCCTCACTTGCCGACATGGAGATATTGTTCGACGGCATACCGGTAGACCAGGTCACTACCTCCATGACCATCAACGGCCCCGCAGCGGTCATCTGGGCCATGTACCTCGCGGCAGCAGAGAAGAGGGGCATACCCCTGACCAAGCTCGGCGGCACGATTCAAAACGACATCCTGAAGGAGTACATAGCACAGAACTCCTACATTTTCCCTCCCAAGCCCTCCATGCGATTGATCGTGGACACCTTCGAGTTCGGCATGAAGCACGTGCCGTTCTGGAACACCGTCAGCATCAGCGGCTACCACATCCGCGAAGCCGGGGCGACGGCGCTCCAGGAACTCGCCTTCACCCTCGCCGACGGCCTCACGTACGTCCAGGCAGGGATAGACCGCGGGCTGAAGGTCGATGATTTTGCCTCCAGGCTTAGCTTCTTCTTCAACTGCCACAACGACTTCTTCGAAGAGGTGGCCAAGTTCCGCGCCGCCCGGCGCATCTGGGGCCGCGAAATGAAGGAGCGGTTCCATGCACAGAAGGAGCGCAGCATGTGGCTGCGCTTCCACACTCAGACCGCAGGCTGTTCGCTTACCGCCCAGCAACCGGAGAACAACGTGGTGCGCACCACCATACAGGCCCTGGCCGCTGTGCTCGGCGGCACCCAGTCACTCCACACCAACTCCATGGACGAGGCCCTGGCACTCCCAAGCGAGATGGCGGTCCGGGTTGCGCTACGCACGCAGCAGATAATCGCCAATGAGAGTGGAGTCACCAATGCCGTCGACCCGCTGGGCGGTAGCTTCTTCGTCGAATCCTTCACCAACAAGATGGAGAAGGGGGCTTACGAGTATTTCCGCAAGATAGACTCCCTGGGAGGAGTACTGGCTGCGATCGAAAAGGGGTTCTTCCATCGCGAGATCGCCGACTCCGCCTTCCGCTACCAGCGGGAAATAGAGTCCAATGAACGCATCCTGGTCGGCGTCAATGAGTATGCTACCGACGAGCCAATACGAATACCAATGCTACAGATGGACCCTGATGGTCTTAAGAAGCACATGGCACGGCTCAATCGCGTGCGCCGCGAGCGGGACAATCGCGAGCTGACGAGGAGGCTGAAGGAAATGGAGCGCGCCGCGCGCGGCAGTGAGAACCTCATGTCCTACATCCTGGAAGCGGTAAAGGCCTACGGGACACTGGGCGAGATATGCGACGCGCTGCGAGGCGTATTCGGTGAATACAAGGCATCGGTGCTCGTGTAATAGCACTCAGCATTCCACTGGAGAAAGGAGACGACACACATGAATATCACCCTTAGCGTGATCAAGGCCGACATCGGGGGTTATGTGGGACACTCCAGCTCCCACCCGGATGTGATTGAGAAGGCCGACAAGAGCTTGAAGCGTGCCACCAAGGATGGGCTGCTCCTCGACTACCACGTGACCTTCTGCGGCGACGACCTGCAGCTCATCATGACCCACCAGCACGGGGAAGACAATGAGAAGGTCCACAAGCTGGCATGGGACACCTTCTTAGAAGGCACTCAAATCGCCCGTTCACTGAAGCTGCACGGCGCTGGCCAGGACCTGCTGGCCGACTCTTTCTCCGGCAACGTGAAGGGCATGGGCCCCGGCGTGGCCGAGATGCAGTTCATAGAGCGACAGGCGGAGACCATCATCATCTTCATGGCCGACAAGACGTCTTCCGGCGCATGGAACCTGCCCCTCTATGAGATGTTCGCCGACCCCATGAACACCATCGGCCTGGTCATCGCAGACAACATGCACGGTGGCTTCTCCTTCGAGGTGCACAACGTGAAGGAGCACAAGAAGATCACCTTCAACAGCCCCGAGGAAATATACGACATGCTGGTGTTCATCGGAGCCCCCTCGCGATATGCCGTAAAGGCAGTGTACCACCGCGAGACCAAAGAGATAGCCGCAGTCTCCTCTACTCAGAAACTGTCTCTCATGGCAGGCAGGTACGTGGGCAAGGACGACCCCGTATGCATTGTCCGCTCCCAAGGCCAGTTCCCCGCCGTGGGTGAGATACTCGAGCCGTTCGCGAACCCACACATGGTGGAGGGATGGATGCGTGGCTCCCACCACGGGCCTCTGATGCCGGTGGCGGTCAGGGAGAGCAACCCCTCCTGGTTCGATGGCCCCCCCCGTGTGACCTGCCTCGGCTTCCAGATAGCCTCAGGCAAGCTGGTTGGGCCACGAGACATGTTCGACGACCCGGCTTTCGACCTCGCACGGCGACAATCGCTCGAGATGGCCTACTACCTGCGCCGCATGGGGCCCTTCGAGCCCCACCGCCTACCGCTGGAGGAGATGGAGTACACCACCATGCCACAGGTGGCAAAGAAGCTGGAGGGGAGGTTCGCAGACCTATAAAGCCGACCTCGGGCCCGCTGCCCAAGCTGCTTGTGGCCACCAACAACAAGGGGAAACTCAGGGAGTACCTGCACCTGTTGCGCGGGCTACCCTGTGAACTGGTCTCCCTGGCAGAGAAGGGGATAGCAGAGGTCAATTGCGAGGATGGCCAGACCTTTGAGGATAACGCCGCGCTCAAGGCGCGGCGTTATGCCAGGCTGAGCGGGCTGCTGACACTGGCCGACGACTCAGGCCTGGAGGTGGATGCACTGGGCGGCAGGCCCGGCGTTCACTCCGCCCGTTACGGGGGCCAGACCACAGACGAAGGACGTATCGCTCTACTGCTGCGAGAGATGGAGGGAGTACCCTGGGAGAAGAGGAGTGCACGGTTCAGATGCGTGATTGCCATAGACTCCGGGAGCGGAGAGAGCACCCTCTGCGAGGGAGAATGCAGAGGCAGCATCTGCTTCGATCCCCGGGGTATGGAGGGGTTCGGCTATGACCCGGTGTTCTACCTCCCAGAGTTGGGCCGGAGCATGGGTGAACTCTCCCTGGAAGAAAAGGGCCGGGTGAGCCACCGCGCCATGGCGGCACGGAAGGCCCGCCAGGTACTACCAGGACTGCTGAAAGGAGCTCCTCATTGAGTGGCCTCTCTGACTCATTCCAGCGCCCGGTAGACTATCTGAGGGTCTCGGTCACCGACCGCTGCAACATGCGGTGCGTCTACTGCGTACCGCCCCAGGGAGTACGGTTCCTGCCCCGGAGCGAGGTCCTCTCCTACGAGGAGATACGCACCGTGGTCGAGGTGGCCGCCAAGATGGGCATCTCCAAGGTCAGGCTGAGCGGCGGTGAGCCACTGGTACGTATCGGAATCACCGCACTGGTGCGGATGCTGGCAAGCGTGAAGGGGATCGACGACATCTCACTGACCACCAACGGCCTTCTGCTTTCCCAATACGCAGCAGGGCTGAAAGAGGCCGGCCTCAGGCGGGTAAACGTGAGCCTCGACACACTGCGTCAGGAAAGGTTCAGCACTATCACCGGCCACGAGGGACTGGACCAGGTCCTGCACGGGCTGAAGGCGGCAAGAGAAGCAGGACTCAACCCGGTGAAGGTGAACATGGTCGTAATGAGAGGCATCAACGACGATGAGGTCGGGGATTTCGCCCTCAGGAGCATCAGGGATGGCTGGCATGTGCGCTTCATCGAGCTCATGCCCTTCACCACTCACAGCGCGGGCGAAACGCAGTTCATCGGGATTCCTGAGGTCAAACAGCGCCTGGAATTTCTCGGCCCACTGGAACCCTTCCGTTCAATCAAGGGCAACGGCCCGGCCCGCTACTACCGCTTCTCCGGGGCAACAGGGACAATCGGCTTTATCAGCCCGGTAAGCGAGCATTTCTGCTTCGGCTGCAACCGCCTGCGCCTTACCGCCGACGGCAGGCTACGGCCCTGCCTTCTGAATGACCACGAAATAGACGTTAAGTCAGCACTGCGAGGCGGCGACCGCGCTGGCCTGGAGCGCCTGATCAGAGAGGCGGTGGCCTCGAAACCAAGGCAGCACCTTCTGACCCAGGGCCAGAGGCCAGGCGGACGGGCTATGACCCAGATAGGCGGATAGGCAATGGATAACCAGAGCAAACACCGGGCACCACAGGGCCAGGCCCGTATGGTGGACACCAGCGGGAAGGCAGCTACCCCCAGGGAGGCTATCGCCAAGGGTGTGGTGAAGATGCGACCTCCAACGCTGGAGTTGCTGTCTAAGGGGCAGGTGCCAAAGGGTGACGTCCTCGCGGTGGCCCGGCTGGCAGGAATCACGGCCGCCAAGCAGACACCCCACCTCATACCATTGTGTCATCCACTGCTGCTCGACGAGGTCGTCGTGGATTTCTCCTTGGACACGAATTCCAGTTCCGTCGAGGTCACGGCCACGGTGAAGTGTACGGGCAAGACCGGCGTAGAGATGGAGGCCCTGGTAGCCGTGGCAGCAAGCGCGCTGACCATATACGACATGTGCAAGCCAATTGACCCGGGGATGAAGGTGGACAACATCCGGCTGGTCAAAAAGAGCGGTGGCAAGAGCAGCACTGTGTGCCTGGAGCAGGACCAGGCCTAAGGAAGGCTGCTTTGGGATGGCCGGGCATTGATAATTGACTTCCATACCCACATCGTGCCCCCCTGGTTGAAGGAGCGACGAAGCGACTACCTGGGCCAGGACCCATGCTTCGACTTGCTATATTCGCAGCCCAAGGCGAAGCTGGCCACAGCCGAAGAACTTATCGCCAGCATGGACGGGGCGGGGGTAGATGTCTCAGTCGCCCTCAACATCGGGTGGGTCAGCCACCAGCTCTGCGTCAGTACCAACGACTATATCTTAAACTCCGTTGCCCGCTACCCCAAGCGTCTCGTAGGCTTCTGTACTATTCAGCCTGGTGCAGGCGAGGCCGCCCTGCGCGAGTTGGAGCGCTGCGTCCAAGGAGGCGCGAGGGGGGTCGGAGAGTTGAGGCCCGATATACAGAGGTTCGATATCTCCGACCTGGGACTGATGGAGATCCTGGCGTCAACGGTGAAACAGCACCGCCTTATCGTCCTCACACACTCTTCCGAGCCAGTAGGCCACCGGTACCCGGGCAAGGGAAAGGTGACCCCAGAGGTCCTAGAAAGGCTGGTCCCGGTATTCCAGGGGACTAATGTGGTCTGTGCACACTGGGGTGGAGGACTGCCCTTCTACTGGCTGATGCCGGAGGTAGCACAGGCATTTCAGAATGTCTTCTTTGACACCGCCGCCACGCGTTTCCTCTACAGCCCGTCCATCTACTGCCGTGTGGCGGAGCTGGTCGGTCCGGACAGGATCCTGATGGGCAGCGACTATCCCCTGATCGCCCAGAACAGGCAGATACAGGAGATAAGGTCTCTGGACTCACCCGAGGAGCTGAAGGAGAGAGTCCTGGGAGCCAATGCGCAGCGTCTCCTCTTCCCCGCATAGCTAGGTGAGACATTGGAACTGGTACGAGCATTCGTTGCCATAGAGCTGCCGCAGGAGGTGAAAACTCTCCTGACCGAAATACAGAGTGGCCTCAGGCGAGCGGGGAAGACCTTCGTCAGATGGGTATCCCCTGAAGGCGTCCACCTCACCCTCAAGTTCCTCGGCGACACGCCAGCAGACATGATCCCGAAAGCGACCGGCGCGCTGGAAGAGGCGGCGAGCGGGCTAGCTCCTTTCCGCTTGGAGACCGCCGGGCTTGGGGTATTTCCCAACCCCCGCCAGACAAGGGTGCTCTGGATAGGGTTGAAGGGTGAAACACAGCCCCTGCTTCACCTGCAGGAACAAATAGAAACAGCCTTCGCCCCACTGGGCTTCCTCAGAGAGGCCCGCGCCTTTACCCCTCATCTCACACTGGCACGCCTGCGCGACAATGCGACGCCGCCGGAGCGACAGGAATTCGGCGAGGCGGCGATGTGCTACAACGCCGCACCCCCCCGGGCCTTCTTGGTTGATGGAGTGAGCCTCATGCGGAGCACTCTCACACCATCTGGGGCTATCTACACCAGGCTTGCCCTCGTACCTCTGAAGCCTCAGTGAGACAGTCTCATGGAGATGGGTTGCCAAGCAGTCCTGGTGAGTCTGGTTTGCCAACACCACGGCGTCTATTGTATACTAGCTTGGCGTTCAACTCAGGCAAACGGTTGATGGTAGCGAGGGGAGGAGGCAATGAAGCGAGAAAAGTCCCCGGAGGGGACTTTTTCATGCCCAGAGCATGAATTAATACAGACCCTAGAGGTTTGTGGAGGAGGATCCTAGTGGAACACTATGCCCAGTTCCCGAAATGCCAGAAGTGCAAGGCTGGCGACCTGGTGCCCCTGTCCGATTTCGGCAGTCAGGGTGCACCCATACAGTACAAGGCGTGGGTATGCACCACGCCCGATTGCGGCTTCAACCTCAAGATCAGAAACGGGGACATTTACATTAACGAGCCCATCATGAACGGGGCTCTGCACACGGCCCGCGTTCGGGCATAGGCCTGAAGCGGCTTAGTGTTGTGTGCGGTTGGTGCAGACGTGCCCACCGGCTTGGGCTACAGGCTCAAGAGCTTAGCCCTCGACCTTCTGTTCCCACCGCGGTGTGTGGGGTGTGGCATCACCGGGCAGCTCTTGTGTCCTTCGTGCATCCGGTCATTGCCACATATCATGCCGCCCGTCTGCCCACAATGCGGAAAACCACAACCCCGCGCTGCGCTGTGCCCCGGTTGCTGGGGGTGCAGGCCAGCGGTAGATGGCATTCGCTCCCCATTCAATTTCGATGGAGCCGTACGCCAGGCAGTCTACAGCCTGAAATACCACGGTCTCAGGACTCTGGCCCAGCCGCTGTCACAACTGCTGGCCCACTACCTGACGTCCAACCCGTTGCCCGGAGACGTACTTGTGGCCGTACCGCTACACCCGCGGCGCCTGCGGGAGCGCGGGTACAACCAGTCCAGCCTGTTGGCGCGAGGGCTAGGACAAGCCACGGGCCTGCCCGTTGACAAAGGGACGCTGCTACGGCTCAGGGATACTCCGCCACAGGCCAGGACAGCATCCGCGGAGGAGAGGTTGCAGAACGTTGTCGGCGCATTCTCCTGTCGCGACAGGTTGTTGCAAGGGAAACGGGTACTGCTCATAGACGACGTGTGCACCTCAGGAGCGACACTGGACGCCTGCGCCACGGCGCTGAAACGCATGGGAGCATCGTCAGTCTGGGGACTGACCCTGGCCAGAGAGACCTAAGGAGGAAAGCATGGAACTTCGCGTAACCGGAAAAAACCTGGAGGTTACCCCGCCTGTCCGCGGGTACGTGGAAAAGAAACTCGCCAGGGTGGGACGCCGTTTCTCCGCCATCTCCGCCTTCGAAGTGGTGCTGAGAGAGGAAAAGACGAAGTCACAGGATAGCCGCTTCACCGTCGAATGTACAGCCAACGCCAGGGGCATCTTGATGCGCGCTGAGGAAAGGGCCGGCGACCTGTACGCCGCGATCGACCGCGCCGCTGACGTCATGGCACGCCAGATAGAGCGCTACAAGGGAAGGCTTATCCAGAGGAAGCGTGGCATTCCCTCCAGAAAAGGCGAGCCTGCAACTGAGATCGCGGAACCACCCACAGCCGAGGAGGCCCCCTCAAGGGTGGTGAGGGTAAAGCGTCACGCCATCAAGCCAATGTCAGTTGATGAAGCGATCGACCAGATGGAACTCCTGGGACATGACTTCTTCCTCTTCTTGAACCAGGCCATGGACGAAGTCAACGTGGTATACCGTCGCCACAATGGCGACTTCGGCGTGATAGAGCCTGGGTTGAAGTAAACCCAAGGGCCCAGGACAAGTATCTCCCGGTGCTACCCCGCATGCTGTCCTCGTTGCGCCTTGCGAGTCACCCTGCCGCTCGCGGCACAGCGCTGGACGCACTTCACGATCGCTTCCATCGGTGTTCCCGGCAAGAAAACCTCGCTTATTCCCATCTCCTTCAACCTGGAGATATCCTCATCGGGGATGACCCCACCCACCACCACCGCGACATCCTCAAGACCCTTCTCCTTCATACGCTCCAGCAGTCGTTTCATCACCTGAAGGTGACCGCCACAGAGAAAGCTCAGCCCAACCACATCAGCATCCTCCTGCATGATGGTGGACACCACGCCATCCACCCGCTGGCCGGTCCCCAGATAGACCACCTCCATGCCTGCTTCACGAAGCGCCTCGGTGACGGAGATTATGCCACGGTAGTGGTCATCGAGCCCGACCTTCGCAGTGACGACTTTTGTCTTCTGTTCGCTCATTCAAGACCACCCCCAAGTCCCGTAGTCAACATTGAGCATGAGCTGAAAACCGCCTACTGCTCCTCTTCCTCCTCCGCTTCTGACAGAGCAGCGACCTCAAGGCGGGGCAACACTGGTACCTCTTTGACACCCCTCCGCCCTGCCCTGACAGGCAGACCGTCTGCAGCCTGGCGCAACTCCCTCACCTTGTCTCCGAGGGCCTCCACAACCAGACCATCCACGCCTGCCTCCCACAACGCACGGACATCGCCAGTACTGACTCTGGTTGGCACCGCCGCCAGCAGGGGTTTGCGCAGCGCATCTCGCAGAAAGTAGCACGCCATGAGGAACTGCACTGAAATGAACTCCTGCTCATCGCCCTGGTCCACAAGCACGACATCTATCGGAAGCCGGTCCAGGCCCCGCAGGGAAGCCATGTCAGCAGAGGAGGGTACCCGCAACACCTTGCCCATCCCCTCCTCCTGGAGCCAGCTAACGGGGGAACTGCCAGGGGAGAAGACCACAAAGTCACAGCCCGACTTCTTCAGGGCGGACAACTGGGCATTACTCGTCTCTTTCAGGACAACCCCACAGGGCGCCTTCCCTGCCGCCTGAGCGACCTCTGCCAGGGCTTTGCTGTCCGTTGCATGTACCAGCAGGGCATCGGCCCCCGACTCCACCAGTTCTCTTGCAGTGGAGACATCCGGGCGTGTCAGGCCGACGACCAGCAGGAGCTTTGGAACCTTGTCGGCCGCGGAGGCTGCTCGAAACCCCATAGCCGGAACAGCACTCTCAGCAGAGCGCTTCAGGTTCTCAACAAGTCTACTCATTGACAATCTCCCCGGAGTCTTTGTCCTTTGACACTGCCCAATGGCACAGGTTCATCTCTTCCTCACCGGATACCGGATTATCGTCTTCTGTACCTTAGCTCTCGGCGTGGTGAGGTACTCTTCTTCATGTACCCCGGATATCTCATACCCCTTGTCCGTGATAAAGGCGTGGAGACGCTGGACAGTTGGCCATTCCTCGGCATAGGGTCCAATGTGCAACACCTGGGCCACCGTGCCGTAGTCCCACCTCTCGACCTGGACACTCACCGCCGGGTCCTTCTTCGGCAGAGTGGTCGTATCCTCAGGTATTGGCAGGCCCCAGAGTCCGACCCACTGGTCCTTGGGCACAAGGTGTGCATCGGGCCACCGTGCCCTCGGCGGCCTCACCTTGAAGTCAATGCCCTTCTTCTTGAGTGCGAACTTCAAGGCATAGACCGACCCGAACAATGCGGGAAAGGCTTGCTCCGCAACCACGTTAGGGTCACCCACCGTCTTCACCACAGCCATCTTCTGGGACGGCATCTCTACGATCTCTGGTTCCAGCTTGGACATTGCGCTCTTCTTAGGCACTCCTGCACCTCCTACACGGTCAGAAGTCCGCGTGCACGCTACTTTCTAACACCGAATCCCGTTGGTGTCAAGCCGTCACTGCCTTGACCCCCGTGAGGATGTGCGTACAGCCATAGCTGCACGATGACTACACAGCAGCACCCATATATGTTATAGTTACTGGACAATAGGCTGGGATAGAGGCCTGACATGACAAAACAGAGACTATGGTCGCTGCTGGCAGCACTGCTCTTAGCAACGCCCCTGGCGCTTGCAGCCCCACCCTTTGTCCACACCGCAAGGGCGGCCGCGGGCATTGAAACAGTCATACCAGACACTGGCCCCGTAGGTACCACGGTGAGGATTACAGGCACTGCGCAGCCAGGCACAGCCTACACTGTCCGATGGGATAACAGACTCACGGGCCAGATTCTGGCCAGCGGCCTTGCATCTGCCTCGGGCGCGGTCAGCACGACTGTCACCGTACCACCAGCAGCTTCGGACAAGAACTACTACTTCCTAGTCTTGGTGGAAGAGGTGAGCGGCTCGTACGACCTGTGGCCTTTCCACGTGACTCCGGCGATATCAACAGGCGCCAGCACTGGCCACGTGGCCGACTCTATCACCGTGACCGGCAGCGGCTTCGGTACTTCGGAGAGCATCACCGTCACCTGGGATGGGACGACGCTTGCAACGGGTAACGCCGACGCTCTTGGAAGCTGGTCAATGACCATTACCGCTCCACCGGTAGTCAGCGGTGACCACACCATCGGCGCCCGCGGCGGTTTCACAGTCACCCCGCTTGACCAGGCCTTCACCATCGTGCCAAACTTGGTCATCAACCCAGCTTCCGGCCCGCCGGGCACCACATTGACTATTAGCGGCACCGGGTTCAGCGGCAGCGAGCCGGCAATCGAGGTGCTCTGGCAGGGCACAACAGTCAGAACAGGCGTCACGGCGAACGCCACCGGCTCCTGGAACACTACCTACCAGGTGCCCGCTGCGACGGCCGGGGCCTACACGATTGACGCAAAGGGGTCCACAACTACCGCCTCCAATGTGCCCGACCGGAACTTCGCACTCACCCGAGGTGTATCGGTCAGCCCGACGGCTGGCTACACGGGCACGGTGGTCACAGTCACTGGGACAGGGTTTTCGGGCAATGTTCCCATCACGATCACCTATGACTTGACTCCGGTAACAACCACTCCCGCCGCGGTTGGCAGCACTGATACAGGCAATGTTAGCGCCACCTTCGCAGTGCCATCCGGTGTGCCCGGTGCACACACCGTGGTAGTCAACGACGGCACGGGCATGGCCAACGCCACCTTTACCATTACCTCTTCCCTGAGCATCGTCACAACTCCAGGCAGTGCAGGCGATGACATGACGATAAACGGCCTCGGGTTTCCCTCCTACTCCCCGGTGACCTTCAGTTTCGATGGCGTACCACTGGCCACCAGGCCGGGTTCCATTACCACCGATGCCGGCGGCACATTCAGCGCTACAGCATCCATGCCGGAGGCGGCGCGTGGGACACACACCATTAGAGCCACGTCAGGTGCGACCTTTATGGCCGCCAGCCTCGAGGTGTCCCCGAAACTCAGCATTGCTCCCGAATCGGGCACCGTTGGGACCCCGGTAACGGTGTCCGGCAAAGGCTTCGGCAGCGCTGAGGCAATAGCACTGACACTCGACGGTCTCGCCATCGCCACAACACCGGCCACGGTGTCTGCCTCGACGACAGGGAGCTTCAGCACAACCATAGCACTACCGTCGACAGCGGGCGGCACTCATATCATCAAAGCTTCGGACAGGGCCGCATCGGCCCAAGCCAATGTCAGCATTACCCCTAAAGCAAGCATCAGCTCAACCACGTCGAAGGTAGGCGATAGAGTTAGCGTCACCGGCACTGGATTCCCGGGCAGCACCACCATAGCCGCGACGGTGGACGGAGTGACGGTGACTACCGACCCGGCGCCATTGCCAGCCGACTCTCGTGGCACATTCACGGCATACATCACAGTCCCGGAGACAACAGCCGGCAGCCATACGCTGAGCTTTACCGGAGGGAAGAGCACGTCGCAGGCGGCGTTCTACGTTTCTTCTTTCATAACGATTTCGCCTGACAATGGCAACGTGGGCAGTACAATAACCATCTCCGGCACTGGCTATGCTGGGAATAGCGCGATGAGTGTAACCTACGATGGCTCTCCAATGGCGACTATCCCCACAACCATGACCTCCACCATCAAGGGGAGCTTCCAGGCAACCGCAACCATACCCGGAAGCACAGGCGGGAACCATGCGGTCGCGGCAAGCGATGCCGCAGGACATACCGCACAGGCCCCTTTCACCATGGAGTCCACACCACCACTCGCACCCTCGCCATCGTTGCCACCTACCGGGGCCCGGCTGGGCACGTTTGGCCCGGAGACGCCTACCTTATCCTGGTCACCCTCATCTGACCCCAGCGGCATTACCTATACGCTGCAGATTTCCAGGCAGCCGAGCTTCACACCGATGGCTGTAGAACAGACAGGGCTTGTCAGCACCGACTACACGCTATCGGGCAAAGAGAAGCTGAGGCCGGGCCATTACTACTGGCGTGTCAAGGCTGTAGACGGCGCCTCCAACGAGAGCGACTGGTCAGAGACCTTCACCTTGAAGATAGGCATCCTGCCCGGTTGGATGCTGCCCGCTTGGATGCCGGTGTGGGTGCTCATCGCCCTCATCGTCGTCCTCCTGGGCGTTATCGCCGGTGTGGTCTACTTCCGCATGTTCTACTTCCGCAGGGAGTACTAGAGATATGACGCATATTGACGGCAGTACCTTCTGTAGGTTACTATCCCCTGGAGTCCGGGGGCGAGGTGACGCATGAAGTTGATTGTCATAGGTTTGGGTCAGTGTGGCGGCAGGATTGCAGAAGAGTTCGTGAGGTTGAACAAGCGCGCGCAGGCCAGACGCAGGATTGAAATAATCCCTGCCGCTTTTGCGGTCAACACCGATGTTGCCGACCTGAGTTCTCTGACCCTGATACCGGCGGACTATCGGCACAGAATCCTGATCGGGAGTCGCAGGACTGATGGACACGGCGTCGGCAAGGTAAATGAGCTGGGTGCCGAGGTTGCCAAGGAGGATAGCGACCTGATCATCAGTGCCATCAGGTCACAAGGAGGTGCCCTTGAGACCGATGGTTTCTTGGTGGTTTCTTCCGCTGCCGGTGGCACAGGCTCAGGTGCCATACCAGTGGTAACTCGAGCTATCAGAGAACGCTTCATCGGTAAGCCGGTGTTTGACCTCATTGTCTTGCCGTTCCAGCATGAAGAGTCAACAGAGGAACGGACCATCTACAACACAGCCCTGTGTCTCAAGTCGGCGTCCACGGTGGCGAACGCTGTGGTCCTTATTGACAACCAGAGATATGTGACAAGGGATTCCACACTCCAGAACAACCTGTCCAAGATCAACAGCCTGATAGCGGAGCCATTCTATGACTTGCTTTGTGCCGGTGAGGAGAGCAAGCCGAGGTTCATCGGGGCAAAAACGCTGGATGCCGGGGACATCATACAGACCATGAAAGGCTGGACAGTGATAGGCCAGGGAAAAGCGCCGCCGCCGAAGGCCGGCCTCTTTGGCAACAAGCTGCACTTCAGGCACCAGGGTGTCCGGGTAAACAGGGTTGTCCAGGCCCTGGAACAAGCCCTCAGCGAGCTGTCTCTCGATTGCGACCCCAAGGAAGCAGCGACGGCGCTATATCTGCTCTCGGCGCCGACAAAAGAGATGCGGCTAGAGCTGGTCAAGGAGCTCGCAGCATACCTGAGGACGCTGGCCCCCGAAGCGGTGATAAGGAACGGGGACTACCCCGAACACAGGGCCAGCTTGTGCGTCCATCTCATCCTCTCAGGACTGAGGAGCGTCGAGAAAGTGAGGGGCTACTATTCCAAGTCGGCCATCCTCGTCTCTCAGTATTCCCAGAGGCGGGAAGAAGATGCAAGCCGGCTTGACGATATGGAAACGCTGACGAAAGACCTGCCATCTCTTCTGTAGAGAGACACTCACGGTGCGCAGACGGCGCCTTCGTCTCAAGACTCACGAGGTCATGCGCCGGGACATATGAACGATGTGGACATCGGGAAACGGAGCCCTTGTGGCGGCCTGGGCCGCACAGGAACCCCTGCCACTTGACAAGGCACGTTCACTCTGTCATTAATTTCCAGACATACCCTGATGTAACAACGGAGCACAACTGTAAGGAGGGAAAATGAGGGCTGCAGTTATAGGTATTGGCCAGGCGGGAGGAAGGATCGCCGACCTCTTCGCATATCATAGCCTCTATGGAAGAATGGCCCACAATATGTGCCCCGTTGCACTGGCAGTAAATACGGCCGAGGCCGACCTGAACGTGCTCAACACGATACCAAAGGAAGACCGGCTATTAATTGGGGTATCAGACGTCAGAGGGCATGGTGTGGGGCTGGTCCGCGAGGTGGCAGCAACGATAGCAAAAGATGCCCTGCCAACCATTATGCGTGCCATCGTGCGGAAGAACCTCGAGTATGTTGATGCGTTCTGGCTGGTGGCGGGGTTGGGTGGTGGCACAGGCTCAGGTAGTATTGCCGTCATTGCCCGCAGGCTGAAGGAGACCTATCAGCAGCCAGTCTATGCCATCGGGGTACTTCCCACCAAAGACGAAGGGACCTTGATGTCGGAAAACGCTGCCGCTGCCCTGATAGACCTGCATCCCATCGTTGATGGTACCCTTGTTTTCGACAATAATGTGTGGAGGAGGGAAGGGCAGCCCCTCGAGCAGGCCTATGACCTGATGAATCACGAGCTCGTAAGGCCCTTCCCCATGTTGCTTGCGGCAGGAGAAGCCTCACCAAACATGGTTGGCATAAAGGTGGTTGATGCTTCCGACATCATAGCAACCTGGAAAGACCTGGCCTTTATAGGGTACTGGGAGATCCACGTTGACGCACTGGAGCACGGGCATCCCTTCCTGCGCTGGTTTCCCTTCTTCAAGAGAAAAGGCGTGGAACGTGTCAGAACGACTCTGGCGTGCTCAACCGTCATCAGAAATGCCGCCACGAAGATGACTGGGGAATGGAATCCGGACGAAGTAGGATATGCTCTCATGGTCCTGGCAGGGCGACGAGAGCACATATCCATGGATGGCTATTCTGAGGCCAGGAATTGGCTACAAAGCTACATGCCCAAGGGAGAAATCAGGGCTGGGGATTTCCCGCTCCGCAAGGCGAAAGAGCTTAGCGCCGTACTACTGGTGGGGGGAATCCGTTCGATCCCACGGCTAGGGGTTGACCTGAGGGAGAAGAGGGGATTGAAACACCGGGGAGAATCAAGAGGGGCTGGCAAATAGGGGACATCTCCAAGGGGTGCCAGTGAGATAACCGAGCAAAGCTGAAGGAGGGAAAATGAGGGTCGCAGCTATAGGGGTTGGCCAGGCAGGAGGAAGGATCGCTGAGCTTTTCTCATATCATAGCCTTTATGGGAAAATGGCCCGCAATACTTGCCCTGCTGCCCTGGCCATAAACACCTCAGAGGCCGATCTGAACATGCTCAAGACGATACCGAAGGAAGACCAGCTGTTGATTGGGGTATCGCAGGCCAGGGGACATGGTGTGGGCCTCGTCCGTGAGATGGCGGCAACGATAGCAAGAGACTCGCTGCCAACCATCATGCGTGAAATCGCGCGGAAAGACCTCCACTATATTGACGCGTTCTGGCTGGTAGCGGGGTTGGGTGGTGGAACGGGCTCAGGTAGTATTCCCGTCATTGCCCGCAGGCTGAAGGAGACCTATCAGCAGCCAGTCTATGCCATCGGGGTGCTTCCCACCAGAGATGAGGGAACCGTAATGGCGCAAAACGCTGCCGCCGCCCTGGCAGAGCTGCATTCCACTGTTGACGGTACCCTTGTTTTCGACAATGATGTGTGGAGAACTGAAGGACAACGGCTCGAGCATGCCTATGACCACATGAATCATGAGCTCGTGAGGCCCTTCCCCATGTTGCTCACAGCAGGAGAAGCATCGCCAAACATGGTTGGCATAAAGGTGGTTGATGCCTCCGACGTCATAGCAACCTGGAAGGACGTGGCCGTTATCGGGTACTGGGGGATCCATGTTGACGCACTGGAGCACGGAGGTCCGTTCTTGCAGGGACTTCCCTTCTTCAAGAAGAGGGGCGTGGAACGTATCAGGGCAACCCTGGCGTGCTCAACCGTCATCAGAAATGCCGCCACGAAGATGAGCGGCGAGTGGAACCCGGGGGAGGCAGGATATGCCCTCATGATCCTGGCAGGGCGACGAGAGCACATATCCATGGATGGCTATTCCGAAGCCAGGAGTTGGTTACAGAGCACTATGCCCAATGCGGAGATCAGGGCGGGCGATTACCCGCTCCGCGGGGCGAGAGAGCTTAGTGCTGTACTACTGGTAGGCGGAATCCATTCGATCCCGCGACTGGGGGTCAACCTGGAGGAGAAGAGATGATTGAAACACCGGGAAGAATCAAGAGGGGCTGGCAAATAGGGGTATATGTGTGTCTTGGCCTCGGCGTTCTGGCCCTGATTCCACTGGCCATTAGCCTCAGGGATTTTTGGCCTTGGGTTCCGTTCGTTACCGTTGCCCTGTGGATTATCGGCGGGGTTGTTTATGCAGTTGGGAGGCAGATCACTGCCAGGCCACTAAAACACCCGCGAAACAGGTAACCCCGAATATTGCCACATGCCATATCCATTCGCTTTCTCCAATGGCAAACGGGGTTGTCACACCTTACAATCCCTGAGGGACTCACTTGATTCGGTAGATATCCTTCCGATGGCCAACCAAGTGAACAGTCAGCAACCGGTCCTTTTCAGCAGCCTCATAGATAACTCTGTAGCTGCCCACCCTGAGTTTGAACAACCCCCTCAAGTCGGCACTGAGCGCTTCCGGCGACAGGGTATCGAAGTTCTGCGAAAGCCATTTAACCTTCCTTAGGATACGCTGCGCCGCGGCTTTCTCGATCCGGCGCAAGTCATCAATAGCTTCATTGGTGAACTCTACCCGATAGGACATCTACCACCTTAACCCTACGTCTCCAGCCACCTTCTCTGCAGGTACTCCCCGTACCTTCGCGGACAGCGAACGCTCCAGTCTCCGCTTGACCTTTCCCTGCAGTTCGTGCCCTTGATCCGGGTCTCCCAGCATCTCCTCCAGCTTTTCTTCCACGGCTTCCTGGACTAGCGCCTTCAACTCCTCAACGCCGAGGTCTCTGACCTTCATGTCGGTCCCCCTTGCTTCCTGAACCAGCCGTTTGGCCATTGTGTTGCTGCTTCCCACAGACCGTTAAGGATTCTGGAATCTTGGTGGAGACGGGGGAGAGTCGAACTCCCCGTCCAGAAGAAGCTCACACAGGGTCGCTACAGGCTTAGTCGGCCCTTTGTTCTCACCCTGCCGGCCTCTGCCGACCGAGTCCGGCGGGGCCAGCCGATTTGTCTTTGGTACCCCTCATCGGCGTCTGGTGCACCGCACCCCGACTAGCTTGCGCCCAATCCCGACCCGTCAGGGTGAGGTCGGGTTGAACGTGCAACCCTGGTTAGGCTGCTACTGGAACTGCTTCGGCAGTTGCTTTTTGCCACCTGTTTTTCGAGGGCGATGGCACCTCGGCCTGCTACCCTGAGCACACCTCCCCTGTCGAAACCACGCGTCCCCACATCATCCACTACTGAGGCAACCAGGCCAGCAGCAGTTCACCGATGCTTGAGCTTCACCCTCTGGCGCAGCTCGCGCTCAGACTCGCGACGAGCAATGGCCTCACGCTTTTCGTATTGCCGCTTGCCCCTGGCAACCCCCAGCTCTATCTTCGCGAGTCCGTTCTTAATATATACCTTGAGCGGCAGCAGAGTCAAACCTTTCTGAGATACCATGCCCACGAGACGGCCTATCTGATCGCGGTGCAGCAGCATCTTGCGCGGCCGGTAGGGGTCATGGCTGTGGCGCATGCCAGGCTCATACTGGGCGACGTGACAGTTCACCAGCCATAGCTCGCCACCCTCCGGCCTGATGTACGACTCGCGGACGTTCACCTTGCCTGCACGGACAGACTTTATCTCCGTGCCGGTGAGGGCAATGCCTGCTTCCACGCTCTCCAGGATGGAATAGTCGTGGTAGGCCTTCCGGTTTACCGTGATGGTCCTGTCTTTCTGCGCCAACTCTGTCCCCTTGGCCCCTTCGCAAGATTAGGAAATGTCTCCTCACCGGGGCAGGTCAAGGCCCCTGAGCGCGACGATGTTCCTCATTATCTCAGAGCTACCACGCGTTATAACCGGCCGCGGGCCATCCAGATAGCGCCGTGCAGCCAGGCCCTCCAACTCCACCCACTTCGACCCTTCCAAGACCTGGGAATAGGGCCCCAGCAACTGCATCGCTGCCTGTGCCACACGACCGTAAAGCTCGCTCCCGAAAACCTTGGCCATGGGTGCCTCGTAATGCGGCACCCTGCCATTGTCCAGCATCCATGCGTTGCGAAGCCCGAAGAGATACGATGTCTCGACCTCAACAGCCAGCTCCGCCAGACGCTGGCGCACCATGGGTTCCTCAGCGAGAGTCCTGCCGTTTCTCTTCGTGCGTCCGGCGTAGGCGACGAGTTCCTCCAGGAGGCGCCGCGAGTCTCCGGTTATCCAGGTGCGTTCGTAGGCCAGGGCCTCACCGATGTATATCCAGCCCTTGTTCTTCTCGCCCACCATGTTGGACTTGGGCACGCGCACGTTGTCATAGAACACCTCGTTGGTACGGCGGCTCAGGCACCAGATGGGCCGAACCTCTATGCCCGGCGTCTTCATGTCAACGATGAACAGCGAGATGCCCCTGTGTCTTGGTCCTGTGGTGTCCGTCCGCGCCCCAAGCCAGTGGTACTGTGCATAGTGACAGGAGGTATTGAAGACCTTCTGTCCGTTCATCACGAAATGGTCTCCCTGGTCCACGGCGCGGATTTCCAGGGCTGCCAGGTCTGAGCCAGCCTGAGGTTCGGTGTAGCCAAGGGCGAACTCGACCTCCCCCCGAGCAATGCGCGGGAGGTAGCTGTTCTTTTGTTCCTCGCTCCCATACCTCAGCACCACCGGCCCTGCCATGCTCACCGCTATCAGGGTCTCCGGACCACCGGCGTAGGCAAGCTCCTCCTGGATGATGAACTTCTGCACATAGGTGGCCC
>JBFMDE010000023.1:0-22681 GCA_040754215.1 Chloroflexota bacterium | reverse complement strand
TCGAAGAAACCCTGCCAGCCCCCTGCGCCGGTGCTGCAGCACCCCGAGCTTCTCTCGATGAACCTGCCCCGCTGTGAGATGAAGCGCCGCACGTGCTGGGCAGGGGATTCCTTCAGGCAGCCGGAGCCATGCGTGGCCTCCAGTTGCCGGTGGTTGAAGCTGGTGGTGGCCTGGAGGTGTTGGTCTTCCATCAACACGAAGAAGCCGGAGAAACCACAGTGTGAGTCCGACCGCCTGCGTGGCACGAAGTCCGTAGCTCTGACCTCCCCCTGCGTCTGGGCCTCGAGCGCCCTGAGCACGTCCGGTATCGTTATCCTGTCTTCGTCACGCGGCGTTCTCGGGTACCTGCCAAAGTAGCTGACGGGCTGGAAGTGTATGCCTTTGACCACGGGGACCCAACGCTTGGCAAGGCGGACGATGTCCCCCACCTGGTGGTCATTGACCCTGGGGACCAGGGTGGGAACAAGGATGACCCCTATCCTGGCTTGGGCGCAGTTCTCTATTGCCTGGAGCTTGAGGTCGAGCAGATTTGCCCCGCGCAATTGGTGGTAGACATCGTCGGAAACGCCATCGAACTGGAGGTAGACCAGGTCCACGCCGGCCTCCTTTAGCCTGAGGAGGTACTCACGGTCCCGGGCAAGCCTGAGGCCATGGGTGTTGAGTTGGATGTGCCCGAAGCCCATCTTCTTCCCCAGGGCGACGATGTGTGGCAGGTCGTCGCGTACAGTGGGCTCTCCGCCGCTCAACTGGACCGGGTAAGGACCTCCGGCGTCCACGATGGCCTGGTACATTCCAGCAATCTTGCCGAGGTCGAGGTCGGAGGTACCCTTGCCGGAGCTGGCAAAGCAGAAAGGACAATGGAGGTCGCAGCTGGCGGTGACCTCCATCAAGACAGTGCAGGTCTCTGCCCTGTGTTCGGGGCAAAGCCCGCAGTCGTAGGGGCAGCCGCGCTGTGTCGCGGTGAGCCTCTTCTGCGGCCCGCGTGTCTCCTCGCCACGCCCCCATCTCCGGTATAGCTCGGCATCTCGCCAGACAAGGACCCGGAAGTCACCGTGGACGGGGCAACTCTTCTCCAGGTAGACATTCCCGTTTGCCACTTTCCGCAGGGCGGCTATCTTCCTCAAGCACTCAGGACACAGGCTTTGGGTCTCCTGTAAGAGTTCTTCCTGCATACCAGCTTCATTCCGCAGGCTCGGTGGAGGATGTCGGGGCGCATCGCATTCAAGCCCTAGCCCAGCTTGGCTTCTATCTCTGCTTCTCCCTTGTTCACAGTTTCGACGGCGACTTCCTCAGTCAGGTAGGTAGTCCCGCACTGGGTACACTTCAAGCCTTTGATGAAGTTGACCACGTCCATGTAAGAGGCGGTTACGTCTGTTTCCACCATCTTCTGTTTGCACTTGAAACAGTACCACTCTGCCATGGCTTTACTCCTCCAGAGTCGTCCTGTGGGAATAGGCTGTATGCACCACATAGGTTCCCTCGGAAGCAGGCGAATACTCCGCATAGAAGGTGGCATTGGCGATCTTGAGCTTGGCCAGGAGCCTATCCGTTCCCGGCTGATAGAGCTTCTCTCCAGTGGTCTCCGCATTGTAGATGACGATCCGGACCTCGTCGTCGGAGATGTGTCTGGACTCCAGGAGTCCACTTACCTGGTCGCTCTTTTCGAGCACTATCTTCTCGTAACCCATTCCCTCGTCCTGTGAGGACATGGCGATTCCCTCCCTTCGACTTCGCTCAGGACAAGCCCTGCTCAGTCCTCTCCGCTCTCCAGGTTGTCTAGATACCTCTCTCCAGTCGTGACTTGAGGTATAGCTGGCTCTCTCGCACCTGCGACCTGCTTCGGGCGCCATCGAGGGGTGCCTTGTCCCGGTCGGGGTTGAAGACAAGGTCGAGCAGGTGAAGCGAGGGCTTCCTCAGCATGGCGAAAGCCTGTCGGCATGAGGCGCAGTAGGTGAGTATGTCATGGGGAGCCTCCTTCGCACGGCGCATGGCGACCCTGTTCACCAGCCTGAAGTCAACGTAGGCTGCCATGCCACCCATCCCACAGCAACGGGTCTTGTCCCTGGAGTACTCCATGTCGGCCACGTCATAGCCCATCCTCGTGACCAGAAGCCTGACACAATCCTGTGTGGTGCGCTCGAACCTGGTCCGACAGGGGTCATGGAGGGAGAAGGCTTTTGTCGAAGAGGGCTTGCCGGTGGTCGGCAGCCCCTGCTCGGCCATGACCTCATAGACTGAGCGGAGCCGGAGGTCAGGGGCGTTTGCTTTGAAGACGTGGTAGCAATGAGGGCAGGCGACCACTATTTCCGAAGTCCCTGCCCTGGCCATGCCGGACCTGACCTTATCCAGCATCCTCTCGAATCCGGGCTGGTCTCCCAGGTCATGGGTGGGGCCGCCACAGCAACCCAGGATGATGCCGGTCCCGGGCAGCCTTTCTCGCAAGTACCGGTATGTTGCGATGACCAGGTCTGCCGAGTAGCCGGCGAGGTTACATCCGGGAAAGAAGAAGCGCTTGCACCCTGTGGTCTCGGAGGCGGGAGCAATGACGCTGAACCACTCTGACGTGGCCCATTCCTGGTCGTTTTTTACTGGCTCGTGCTTGGGAAGGGGGGCAAGTCCCTCCTGGACTAGCTGCTGCCGGACGGCAAAGCACATCTCACCGATATTCAGGTCCTCGGGGCATAGCCTTTGACAGAGGCCGCATAGATTGCACGAGTAGGGGCTCTTGGGGTCTTCCCTGAAGCTGCCCTGCTGGAGTTTCTCAGCCAGCTCCTTCGGGCTTTGGCAGGTCTGTTTCAGAAATTCGCAGTCTTCGACGCACAATCCGCATTCGGTACATTGCTCCAGCACTCGTTGTGATTCTTCCATTGCGGCCCATCGGCATACGGATTGCACGTATCCTGTCTTGCCGCATTCTAGGCGGCCTCGCCGGCCCCGTCAAGCTGCGGAGGTAGGGGATGGGTTGCTGGAAAGGAGCCTTCCTGGGGCTATTTGACCTCTACCTTGGCGCCAGCCGCCTCCAGCTTCTCCTTCATGGTGGCAACCTCGGCTTTGTTGACGCCTTCCTTGACCGGCTTGGGAGCGGCCTCCACCAGCTCCTTGGCCTCCTTCAGACCGAGGCTGGTGAGTTCCCTCACTGCCTTGATGACGTTGATCTTGTTGGGGCCGACTTCCTTGAGGGTGACGGTGAACTCGCTCTGCTCCTCGGCCGCGGGCGCCGCTGCTCCCGCTGGCGCCGCTGCTGGGGCACCAGCGACCGCCGCAGCTACGGGCACGGCGGCGGTAACGCCGAACTCCGTCTCCAGGGCCTTCACCAGCTCGGCGAGGTCCAGCACGGTCATCTCCTTGATCGCGGCGATGAGTTCATCCTTGCTCAGCGCCTTGGTCTTGTGTTCTGACATCTCTTCTCCTCCTGACTCTGTTGTCCCCAGGCAGTCTTTCTGCTCAGTGGACATGGTAGATCATTCAACTGCAACGAACGGCTCTCCTATGAGGCCATCTGCGCGCCTTCCATCTGTTTTGCCCTGGCCTGCAACACCAGCACCAACCCTCTCAATGGAGCGCCGAGCGTGGCGACGAGGCCAGAGATGGGGGCCTTTATCCTTCCCATGAGTTCGGCAACCAGGGCCTCCCTCGATGGCAGCAATGGCAGCCTGGATACCTCGCCCGGCTCCAGCACCCTGTCGCCCAGCATCGCCCCCTTGATGCGCAGCGCGACCCCGGAGGACTTCATGTACTCGGCGAGTATGCGGGCTGGGGTGGTCTCGTCATCGTAGCCGAAGGCGATGGCCGTGGGGCCTTGCAGCAATGGCTTGATGCTCTCCTTGTGTGCCTTCTCGGCGGCGAAGGTGGTGAGGGTGTTCTTCACCACGCGGTATTCCACCCCTGCCTCACGGAGTTGCCGTCGCAACTGGGTGACCGCGTTGGTTGGTGCCCCACGAAAGTCGGTGACTATGGCGATCTTGCTGCGAGAGAGGGCTTCAGCCAGCTCCTCGACAGCCTTGGCCTTGTATTCTCTGACCATCGTTCACTCCTCAATCAAAACAGAAGGCCCTGTGCCATAGACGGACACAGGGCTTTGGCCCCTGAGGGCCTGGCCGCCTCGGCAGGCTCGTTATTAAGCCTTACGGCGCCTGCTGTCTATGGCGCGGGTATTCTGTTGGCTGATAGTATACAGCAATCCCCTTACTGCTGCAAAACATCGGGCCTTGTAGAACCTCAGGTTGCCGTGGAAGGTGACAGGGAGAGTGCGGAAGGTCACTAAGAACTTGTGGCCTTGTCTCCAGACCTGGTGTTGGTCTCAATATCTATGAGGCAATAAAAGAGGTCAGCCGTGGCAAGAAGGAACACGCCTGCTACTATGGAGTACATGATTCCCACGAATGCCAGGACTCCCCCTTCCCATCCACGCGTATAGATACCCCAACCTACGGAACTGATGACGCCCAACACCATAGCCATCCAGCCGAGGACTCTGAAGATAGAGGCAGCCGTCCGCATTGCAGGATACTTTTTCGCCATAAGGCCCCCTTTCGTCATGTCTCTTCGTAATAATAGCACCGTAGAAGGGGTGGGACAAGCGGTTCAGACGGGCGGGGAGAGATATCCTGAACAGGGGTAGATAGGGTATACTATCTGGAACCTGACGGCGGCAGGCCTGGTATCCAGCACCCTGGAGTTGTGGAGGAGCAACCGGATGGACAGGGCTGAACGGAAGAAGCTCATCGAGGAGCTGCTGGGAGACCTGGAGATGGAGAAGGAGCACCAGGTCCAGCACCTCCACAACCTGATGAGGTGGCACTATCTGATGCAGTCCAACAACTGGTTCCCCTTGGGCCACATCACGGAGTTGCACCTGTGGTCGCAGCAGGCCCTGAGCCTGCTGCGACTGAAGACAGATGAACTGAGGCGGATGCTGGACGAGCTATCCTCGGTGGACTAGGGCCTGCCCACGATGGCCACGCCGATGACGTTGGCGCCGGCGGCACCACCAAGGTTGTGCGCCAGGCCCAGCTTCATATCCTTCACCTGCCGCTTTTCCGCCTTGCCGATGAGCTGCTTGTAGTTCTCATAGGTCATCCGCAGGCCGGTGGCCCCTATGGGGTGGCCAAAGCACTTCAGCCCGCCATCGGTGTTTACCGGCAGCCCGCCCTTCTCCAGGGTGAAGAAGTCGGCCTCCTCGTCCTTCCAGCCCTCGCCTCGCTTGCTTAACCCCAGGTCTTCCATGGTGATGAGCTCGGTCGAGGTGAAGCAGTCGTGCACCTGGGCGATGCTTATCTCCTTCCGCGGGTCCTTGACCCCCGCCTCGTCGTAGGCCTGCTTTGCCGCCCTCACCGACTCCTCCCAGTGCACCCAGTCGTAGCCCTGGCGCAGGATGTGCTCCTTGGGGCCGCAACTGATGCCGAAGCCCTTTATGGTGATGTAGTCCTTGCCCCGCTTCTTCGCGATCTCCGGCGTGGTGACTATGGCGGCCGCTGCCCCATCGCTCACGCCGCAGCAGTCGAAGAGACCCAGCGGCCAGGCGATCATGGGCGCGTTCATCGCCTGCTCGATGGTGATCTCCCTTTGGAAGTGGGCCTTGGGGCTCATAGTGCCATGCTTGTGGTTCTTCACCGCGATCTTGGCCAGCACATGCTTCCCCTGCTCGTAGCTCAGCCCGTAGTCGTGGAAGTACCTTGTGGCGTACACGGCGAACATGGCTGGCGGAGCCGTCTGCGGAAAGGCCTTGGGCGTATCGTCCGGGTCCAGGGAGCTTATGGGCAGCCCGGTATAGCCACCGTCCTTCAGTTTTTCCACCCCGATGGCCAGCACCAGTTCGTAGGCCCCTGCCACCACCGAGAAGCAGGCGTTGCGTAGCACATCTATGCCTGTGGCACAGAAGTTCTCTATGCGTGTCACCGGTATGTACTGGGTCTTCAGGGCGTGAGAAAGCGTGGGGCCGGCAAAGCCGGAGAACAGCGTGCCGAACCACACCGACTGGATGTCCTTGGGCTCAACCCCGGCGTCGCTGTAGGCCTCTTGTGCGGCTTCTACCGCGAGGTCCACATGGCTCGAGTCCCAGCGTTCGCCAAACTTGGAGCAGCCCATACCGATTATGGCTACCTTATCCTTTATTCCAGGCATTGCCTTCCTCCTTTGCAGGATGTTCTCTTGTGGGCGATGATCCGAGCAGGACTGGTCGCTGCTAGGCCCGCACCGGGGTTGCCTTCCAGAAGTAGTTGTGTATCCCTCTTTCGAAGAAGACCTTCCTGAAGCTCACCTCCAGCGGCATGCCGACCTTTATCTCGTTGGGCACCCGGTCGGTGACCGCTAGCAGGCACCTGCCGCCGCCCTCGAAGTCCACCACTGCGGTGACCTGAGGCGTCTCAATGGGGTCGAGGAAGTCGGCGGTATAGGTGAACACCTGTGCCTTCTTGTCGTAGAGGCGCACCGGGTCGAATTTGTCCGCTGTCTGGCAGGAGACGCAGATGCGCTGCTGAGGGTACTGGACGGTGCCGCACACCTGGCACTTACCACCGTACATGGCCAGGTTCTGCTTGCGCTCCCTCCAGGCTGCGGAGAGCGAGATATTGCCCATGACTGGACGTCGGGGCTGGTCCATGGGCAGCAGGCGTCTCCATTGGAGGTAGGTCCGGTAGTCCTCCAGCACTCGCTTGGATGCCAGGTGCTTCTTCATAGCGCGGCGGCCCTTTCCCTGTCCTATCTTGTCGGTAGCCCTCAGGACAAAGGCGTCGCTGCCATTGCCGTAGCTGGCCCAGAGGATGGTGTCGCCGGGCTTGGCATCCTCCAGTGCGGCCACCAACAGCATGAGCGCGTAGGCGCACCCGGTGTTGCCCATGGCTGCTGCGAGCGGGTCCTGGACCTGGGCCTTGGGGTCGAACCCCGCCTCTTTCGCGAGTTCGGCCACCCTTCTGCCGTCAGGCGTATAGAGCACGGCCCTGGTGATGTCCTTGGGTGTGAGCTTGGCCTGCTTCAACACGCCGGATATGGCCTGGGACATGGACCTCAGGTAGCCCTTGGTGATGATGAAGCGGTCTTCCCAGGAGCGCAGGAACTGGTCGCCATCGGCTCGCCACACATCCAGTATCTCGTTGTTCACCGAGTAGCTGGCTACGACCTCGGCTGCCACATCGGAGTTGCCGATGACCAGCACGCCGGCGCCATCGCCACAGTCCTGCTCGAAAGTGGAGCCGGGCATGCCCAGGCGGCAGTCGGCGGCGGCGACCAGCACACGACGTGCTGAGCCAGCGCTGACCGCATCCAGCGCCGCCCTCACCGCCGAGGTGCCGGCACGCAGGGAGCTGGAGAAATCAGCCGAGCGGGTCTCCTCCCTCAGGTCGAGCGCGGTGGCGACCAGCGTAGACACCTGGCTCTCCTTGTAGGGGGAGGTAGTGGAGGCGAAGTAGAGGCCGTCTATGGAGTTGCGGTCGGCGTCGCTGAGGCAGTCCATGCCTGCGGCCACCGCCATGGTGACGCTGTCCTCGTCCCAGTTGGCGATAGCCTTCTCTCCAGAGCCTCCGGGCGCGATTGCCTTGCGGCTCAACCTCCACCAGGGGACATAGGCGCCGTAGGATACAATGCCAGCCATAGCGTCAGAAGCCTCCTTGGTGATTATTCACCAGAGCGCCCTGACCACTACTACTTGCCCGGCAGTCCCGGTACCGTTACAGGGTCGGGGGTGTGCGTTGGGCTGTGGGACTTACGCTGCGCCCAGCGCCATGGAGGGTTTCAGTTCGAGCTTGATTCCCGGGCCCATTGTTGTGGCCAGGTACGCGCTCCGTATGTACTGACCTTTGGCTCCACTGGGTTTTGCCTTGACCACGGCCTCCAGGGCCGTAGTCAGGTTCTCCACCAGCTTCTCTTCTTCGAAGCTGGCCTTCCCCAGCGGCATATGGATTATGGCTGTCCTGTCGAGTTTGAACTCCAGGCGTCCCTTTCGGGCATCGGCGATGGCACGCGGCAGGTCTGCGGTGGGGATGACGGTCCCTGACTTGGGGTTGGGCATCAGCCCACGGCGTCCCAGTATCTTGCCCAGCTTTCCCAGCTTGCCCATCGTGTCCGGTGTGGCTATGGCGACGTCGAACTCGAGCCATCCGTCCTCTATCTGTTTCACCAGGTCATCGGCACCAACGTAGTCAGCCCCAGCATCCTTGGCTATTCTTACGCCTTCACCCTGGGTGAACACCAGGATGCGCGTCCTCTTGCCCAGGCCATGGGGCAGGATGGCCACCCCCCTCACTTGCTGGTTGGATGCCCGCGGGTCGACGCCCATGCGCAGATGCAGTTCCACTGTCTCGTCGAACTTGGCATGTGCGGCCTTCTTCGCGATGCCCACGGCCTCTTTGAAACTGTATATGCGGCTGCTCTCAACCAGCTTGAGCGACTCCAGGTGTTTCTTGCCTCGCTTTGCCATGTCGGAATCCTACTCTATCTCGATGCCCATGCTACGGGCGGTGCCGGCCACGATGCGCATGGCGCCCTCGATGTCCGCTGCATTCAAGTCTCTCGCCTTAACCCCAGCTATCTCACGGAGCTTCTCCCGTGTTATCTTCCCCACCTTCTCCCGGTTCGGTATCCCACTGGCCTTTTCCACGTTCGCTGCCCGCTTTAGCAGGTCCGAGGCCGGTGATGTCTTGGTGACGAAGACGAAGCTTCGGTCTTCGTATACCGTGATCTCGACAGGCACGACGAATCCGGACTGAGACGCGGTCTTCTCATTGTATTCCTTGCAGAAGGCCATGATGTTGACCCCATGCTGTCCCAGGGCCGGGCCAACGGGTGGGGCTGGCGAAGCCTTCCCGGCCGGTATCTGCAGCTTGACTATCGCCCTTACCTTCTTGGCCATGGCTTATCAACACTCCTCAGGTGGGTCCGTACTACAGTCTCTCCACCTGGAGGAAGTCGAGCTCCACAGGTGTCTCTCTGCCGAAGAGGGAGAGGAGGACTCTCACCTTGCCTTTGTTCTGGTTGACCTCTTCAACCTTGCCCACGAAGTCAATGAACGGGCCGTCAACGACGCGGACGCTCTGTCCTCTGTTCAAGCCCACCTTGACTCTCGGGGTTTCGGCTGCCATCTGGTCCAGGATTGCCTTCACTTCGTGCTCTGCCAGGGACACTGGCTTGTTGCCGCTGCTGACGAACCCGGTGACGCCGGGTGTGTTGCGCACCACGTTCCAGCTCTCGTCATCCATCTCCATCTGGATCAGGAGGTAACCCGGGAAGACCTTCTTGGTCACGGTGCGCCGCTGCCCGTCCTTGATCTCAACCTCGCTTTCCTTGGGCACGACTACCTGTAGCACCTTGTTTTCTGCGCCCATGAACTTGATGCGCTGGCTGAGGTTCTTCTCCACCCTGTCCTCATAGCCGGCATAGGTGTGGATCACGTACCACTTCTTTTCTCCCTGCTTGGTCTCCATGTTCTAGCCGGCCCCTCCGAAGAAGTTTATGAGGCGAGTAAACCCGTAGTCAATGCCCCCCAGGATCAGGCCGAGGGCAACGGTGAGCGCTATCACTATGGTGGTGAGACGGAGGGCCTCGCGGCGGGAGGGCCATACCACCTTCTTGAACTCGGACCATGTCTCGCCGAAGAAAACGAGACGCCCACCCCTCTTCGTTTCAGGAGCGTTCGGTGTTGTGGTACGACCTTCCTTGCCCGTTCGAGGTTGGGGCTTCATTTTGCTTCCTTGTGTAGCGTGTGACGGCGTTCCCTGGGGCAGTATTTCTTGAGTTCCAGGCGCTGAGGGTCGTTTTTCTTGTTCTTGGTAGTGGTATAGTTCCTCTGCTTGCATTCACTGCAAGCCAGATGGATGATTACCGTTGCCTCACCCTTCTTGGCCATGTAGATGTCTCAAGTCTGGCTATTCGAGGACCTTGGTGATGACGCCTGAGGCGACGGTCTTGCCGCCTTCGCGGATGGCGAAGCGAAGCCCGTCCTCGAGCGCCACCGGATATATCAGGTCTATCCTCATGGTGATGTTGTCGCCCGGCATCACCATCTCCACCCCTTCAGGAAGCTTGATGGTGCCGGTAATATCCAGTGTCCTGATGTAGAACTGTGGCTTGTACCCGTTGAAGAAGGGGGTATGTCTGCCACCCTCTTCTTTGGTCAGCACGTAGACCTCTCCCATGGCCTTGTCATGGGGCCTGACGGAGCCTGGCACAGCGAGCACCTGGCCCCTTTCCACATCGTCGCGCTCAATGCCGCGGAGCAGACAGCCGACGGCATCTCCTGGCTCGGCGTCCTCCAATGTCTTGTGGAACATCTCCACCCCGGTGACCACAGTCTTCTTGGTGGGCCTGATGCCTATGATTTCGACCTCATCGCCGATCTTCACCGTACCCCGCTCGATCCTGCCAGTCACTACTGTTCCTCGGCCCTTTATGCCAAAGACATCTTCGATGGGCATCAGGAAGGGCTTGTCCTTTGGTCGCACAGGGACCGGAACGTAGCTGTCAACGGCGTCCATGAGTTTCCAGATTCCGCCACACCACTTGCACTCCCTCTTGCCACAGCCACACTCCAGCGCCTTGAGGGCGCTCACGCGCACGATGGGGACCTCATCGCCAGGGAAGTTGTATTTCTTGAGCAGGTCGCGCATCTCCAGTTCGACCAGTTCCAGCAACTCCTCGTCCTCCATGGCATCCACCTTGTTGAGGGCTACCACCAGACAGGGCACCTGCACCTGGCGGGCGAGGAGGATGTGCTCTCGGGTCTGGGGCATGGGGCCGTCCGGTGCACTTACCACCACTATGGCGCCGTCCATCTGTGCAGCACCCGTGATCATGTTCTTGATGTAGTCGGCATGGCCCGGGCAGTCCACATGCGCGTAGTGGCGCTTCTCGGTCTCATACTCGATATGGGCGATGGCGATCGTCATGCCCCGGGCCTTTTCCTCCGGCGCATTGTCAATGGACTCGAAGGCACGGAATTGGGCAACGCCTGCTTTGGATAATACCAGCGTTATCGCTGAGGTCAGCGTTGTCTTTCCATGGTCTACGTGTCCGATAGTACCCACATTGACATGTGGCTTGGTGCGCACAAAGACCTTCTTCGCCATTTTATGGCCTCCTCCTTCTCGGTCCGGGTGTGTTCTCCAGGCTTATCCCTTGAGACTAACCTGTCCGGACATTTTCAGTTGTTCATTTGCCCTGCGTGGAGCCCACAACCAGACTCGAACTGGTGACCCCGTTCTTACCAAGAACGTGCTCTACCTGCTGAGCTATGTGGGCCTGAGCGACAGCCCCCTATTTTCGGCGTATCTGGACTAGACGGTAGTTTTCCTAGTGGTGGAGGGGGGAGGATTCGAACCTCCGCAGCCATTTCAGGCGGCAGATTTACAGTCTGCTCCGATTAACCACTCCGGCACCCCTCCACGGGCGGTCATACTAGACCGAGCCCGAGAGGGGAGTCGAACCCACTAACCTACCGATTACAAGTCGGTTGCGCTGCCATTGCGCCACTCGGGCATTGCGCCCTTGGTCGCAAAGTCAAATAAGCGAACAGCCATCGGCTGCTCGCTGGGTTGGTAGTATAGAAGACAGCATTGCAAAAAGTCAAGTTGAGGTTGCCGAACCGTAGTATGAGGCCTAGCGCTTGTGATGTCCCTGATTGGTGCCTCGAAGGCGCCAGAACACCCCCAGCGCAATGAGCAGCACGGAGGTGCCTGTCAGGATAAGCGCGTGACGCTGGAGGCCGCCGACAAAGGCGTCAATGGCTCCGGTGGCCATGTCGAGGCCCTTGTCGGTCATCACTGCCTGGATGCCCTGTCCCTGGGCTGCCATCTGGGCGAGGGCATCGTCTATCTTGGGCTGTGCCAGCGAGGAGAACACCGGGCCGAAGGCGACGTAGGTTATCACTGCCGTCACGAGGAGCACCGCCGCCGCCCACAGCAGCTTGCTGCTCCACCTTCGACCACCCAGAAGGCCAATGCACACCAGCAGGAGCGCCGGAATGACCCAGGCTATCATTTTCCAGCGCCTTGCCATGCTCAGATATGAGCGGAACTGGTCGATGTTCCGCAGCGTCTGTTCACCCCCGATGCCGTCCGCCTTCTTGAGCCAGTTGCGCGGGTCCTCATGGGTGAAAGACAAGCCGTCGGCTATCTGCTGGCGGACCTTGTCAATGGCCTGTGACTCCGTGCCCACAAGGCTGCGCAGGTTTTCCTCGCTGAAGGTTATCCCGTCTCGGACCCACTCTCTGGCACGTACCAGGGGGTCTGTGCCTTCCTCACCCCCGAACATCTGGCGCACATCTGACTCGGTGAGCACCCACCGGTCGGGTATTGAGGTGGCCAGGGCAGGGGCAATATATGTGCTGAGGTCAATGGTGAAGGTAATGCCGTTCCTTACCTGTTCCCTTGCCTGCGCAAGCAGGTCCTGGCCGCCGAACATTTGAGTCATGTCCGCCTGGGTGAATGACCACTGGTCGGGTATCGTTGTAGTAAGAAGTGACGCAACCTCTGCCGCGAGGTCAATGCCCAGCAGGCTCTTGACCTGTGAATAGGAGTAGCCTTCGGGTCGGCAGGTGGGGAGGTGTCCCCGGGGTGGGTTGGCCAGCATCTCCGCTAGCTGCTCTGGTGTGCACAGGGGCAGGGAGTTCACGTAGGCCTCCAGCTTTTGGTCGGCCAGCTCGGCCAGCGAGGCGGTCAGGGCCGGCTTGCGGTCGGCCACGGGTACCGTGACCTCCAGTGTCTCTCGGCTGCCAGTGAGATATGGAGTGACCTGTCCGGCAATGTTGTTGGCCAGAGATTGATACCATGTCATTGGGAATGCGTTCCTCAGTGCCTGCGTGACCTCGTCGCTGCTCAGTGTCAGCCCTATCGGGAGCTGAGCGACTCCCTGGCTCGTGACCGCCGCCGACATACTGTTGAGGAAACGCTCGTAGTTTTCTGGCTTCTCTATCACGTTGGCCAGGACCGCAGCGAGGGTCTCCGTCTCTTGCGACAGGTCTATCCGTATCAGAAAGATTTCCCTGTTGCTGCCCTGCCTGGTGTAGGAGAAGCCGGGAGGCCGGCACGTGGGGAGGTCATCGGTCCCGGTGCTGAACAGCATCTGCTCCAGTTGAGCCGGTGTGCAGGTGGACAGAGAGCTGATGTAGGCCTCCAGTCTCCTGCCTGCCAGCTCGGTCAACGACGTGGCTATGGCGGACTTGCGGTCGGCCAGGGGCAACACCACCTCCAGCGTCTCTCGTGTGCCCTTTAAGTAGGAGAAGACCTGCCTCACGATGTCACTGACCAATGGTTGGTACCACTCCGGCGGCAGTGCGCCTTTCACGGCCTGCAGGACCTCCTCACTGGTCACAGTTACCCCCGCAGGGAGCATGTCGAGTCGCAGGCCCTCTCCTGCTACTGAGTCAACTATGATCTTCAGGACAGCCTCGTAGCTCGGCGGCCTCTTGAGTGTGTCGGCGACAACGGTTTCCAGCGCATCCATTCGCTGCGAGATATCCAGACGTACCAGAAAGCTTTCGCTTTCCTTGGTCAAGTAAGGGACCATCTGGTCTATGGCGTTGTCTATCTGCGAGATGAGCCAGTCTGGCGGAAGCACGGTTCGTATTGCGGACTCCAGCTCAGCCCTGCTCAGGTTCAAGGGTATCTGGTCATCGCTCTTGGTAACCATGTCGAGCACCCAGACGATAGCCTGGTCATAGATGCTCGAGAACGTGTCCCCCTTGTGCAGGGTTTCCTTGGTCGCCTCTGTCGCCGCCTCCACCCTATCCTTCAGGGGGATAGCCATGTTGAAGGCGTTGACATCTCCCAGCACGTAGGGCAATACCCTGGTGATGACCTGTTCCACCTGTGCCTGGAGCCATTCGGGAGGCAGCGCTTGCTTCACCATGCTGGTAATCTCAGGCTTGAACTTGGAGATGTCCAGGGGTGTCTCCGAGGTGTCGCCTCCAGGCTTGAATTCCTCCAGGGCCGCGGGCAGGGCTTCATCGTAGACGAAGTTGTAGATGTCGGCCTGGCGTAGCTGGTCAACATAGAACCTTGGGTTCCCTATCGTGTCATTGACGCGGAATACAGCCAGCACCGGGATGTAGAGGACGATGAAGAGGATTGCCAGGACTACTGCGAAGAACCTGCGCACCCATATCATGGGCTGTAGGATAACACAAGATGACGGCACCAGCAATAGGGGCAATGGTGAGGGCGGTATGCATGGCTTTTGACCTTCTCATCATGTGTGGTAGAATGGGTTGTGGGGGGAATGGCCATGATCATCAGGGTAACCAAGGCAATGGCGGAAGGCAGATTGGGTGACGTCCTTCCGGAAAAGGCCTTCTGGTGCACGGATGGACGAGTGCTCAAGAATCTGTATGAGTTAGAGTCTGCTCTCAGAGAGATGAGCGACTGGGCCTTTCGCTATCATGCCAGCGAGACGAAGAACGACTTCAGCATCTGGGTCAGGGAAGTGGTCGGGGACGACAAGCTCTCCCATGACCTGCAGAAGAGCACGACCCAGGCGCAGGCAGCGAAGTACGTGGCCGCCAGGATAGCCTGGCTCCGGACCAAGCTTGCAGGCAGTTGAATCACCCTCCTTCGGGTTAATGAGCAAGGGGAGGCCGTCGGCCTCCCCTTGCTGCTTTCAGTGTTGCCTATCTCTCTTTCATAGGATATAATCCGTGTTCGTCGGAGGCTGGGAAGGGTTCGGAAGGCCTTGTGCTCGACGCCAGCCTTTCAGGATAATGGGGTTCTGGTGCAACACCGAAAGGAGGATCGCATTGGGGAAGAGGATTGGACGGATCGTGTCTGTCACTTTGATGGTAGTCCTGGTCGCGCTCGTCGTGACTGGCTGCACGAAGGCGCAGCCTACGGTGACGGCTCTCAAGGAGCCATATAAAGTAGGGGCAGTGTTCGCGGTAACAGGCTTTAACTCGCCCTTGGGCACGCCGGAGAAGCAGACGGTGGAGATGATGGTGGAGCAGATCAACGCCAAGGGCGGGGTAAACGGGCACAAGCTCGAGGTCATCGTCTACGATACACAGAGCGATACCACCGAGTGTGTCACGCTGGTGAAGAAGCTCATCGAGCAGGACAACGTGTTGGCCATCATCGGTCCGAGTTCCAGCGGTGAAAGCCTTGCCCTGGTCGACACTGTGACCAAGGCGCAGATTCCCCTGGTATCCGCCGCTGCCAGCGCCAAGATCGTGGAGCCGGTGAATGAGCGGTACTGGGTGTTCAAGACGCCGCAGAGCGATGTGCTGGCGATCGGAGAGATCGCCGACTATCTGAACAAGACCGGGGTCAAGAAGGTGGCACTGCTCACTGATTCCGCAGGGTTTGGTGCCACAGGCAGGGACGCGCTGGTGGCGCTGCTGCCGAACTCTGGCGTGACCGTGGTGGCGGACGAAAAGTTCGGCACCAAGGACACGGACATGACCGCCCAGTTGACCAAGATCCGTGGCACGGATGCGCAAGCCATCATAGTCTGGGGCACGAACCCAGGACCGGCGCTCATTGCCAAGAACGCCAAGGAGCTTGGTTTGACCATTCCCATGATCAACAGCCATGGTATCGCCAACAAGGCGTTCATCGAACTGGCAGGCGATGCCGCCAACGGTGTCATCTTCCCCGCTGGCAAGCTGTTGGTGGCGGAGCAGTTGGCTGACAGCGACCCTCAGAAGGCCGTGCTGGTGAACTACAAGCGTGACTTTGAGACGAAGTATGGTGCGGGCACAGCCAACACCTTCGGTGGGCATGCCTATGATGCCCTGATGATGGTGGTCGAGGCGCTGAAGGTGGTGGGGCCTGACAAGGCGAAGATAAGGGACTATATAGAGAACAACGTCAAGAACTTCGCTGGCACCGGCGGTGTGTTCAACATGTCGCCGCAGGACCACAACGGCCTTGGCAAGGTCGCCTTTGTGATGATCAAGATAGCCGACGGGAAGTGGACCTGGCTCCGCTAGGAGATTCGTCGGCCGAGCGGGAACCCGCTGCCCGGGTTGCTAGTGGAAAGGGACAGGGGGCGTATTGCTATCACAGGAGATACAGTACTTCATCACTGGCCTGTCCATAGGTAGCGTATACGCCCTCGTTGCCCTGGGTTTCACCATCATCCATACCGTCACCGGCATCGTGAACTTCGCTCAGGGAGAGTTCGTGATGCTGGGCGGGATGGTCGCCTATTTCCTGTTTCGTTTCATCGGGCTTCCACTCTGGGCTGCGGCTCCCCTTTCCATCGCCGCCGTAACCGTTGTCGGCCTGTTGCTGCAGCGGATAGCCATCAGGTCGGCGAGACAGGCCTCGATAGTGAGTCTCATCGTCATCACCATAGGGGCCTCCATCCTGATTCGAGGCCTGGTGGGCCAGTTCTGGGTCTGGGGCCGTGAAGCAGTGCGCTTACCCTACTTCACCGGAGAGCAATCGCTCTCTTTCCTTGGTGCTGCTGTCCACCCGCAGAAGCTGTTGGTGTTGGGCATAACCATAGCCCTCATGGTGCTTTTCCATCTGCTGCTCTCGCGCACTCCCCTGGGTAAGGCATTGCGGGCCTGTGCCATAAACAAGAGGGCGGCCGGCATGGTGGGCGTTGATGCACGTGCCATGTCGCTGTTCAGCTTCGGTGCCGCGGCGGCGCTTGGGGCTGTCGGCGGGATACTCATCGCGTCGCAGGCAGTGACCTCCTATGATTCCGGGGTTATGCTGGGGCTGAAGGGCTTCCTCGCCGCTTGCATGGGGGGCCTGTCTTCTCAGATGGGCGCCGTACTCGGCGGGCTCGGACTTGGCCTGCTGGAATCCTTCGGCGCCGGTCACATCAGTTCGGCGTGGAAGGAGGCCTTTTCACTTTCGGTCTTCCTCCTCTTCCTCATCGTGAGGGCGAGAAGGCTTCCAGCCAGTGAGGTAGAGCATTGAAGTTGAAGGGAATCCGACTGAAGTGGAGTTATCTGGTCATCGTTGCCGCAGTGGCAGCGCTGGCGGTCGTCCCCCTGTTTGCCAACAGGTACTACCTGGACATCGCTATCATCATCGGCATCCACACGATGGTGACCGTCGGCCTGTGCCTGCTCATGGGGTACACAGGGCAGATATCGCTGGGACAGGCAGCCTTTTATGGGATGGGCGCCTACTTCTCTGCCATCCTGAGCAAGACCTATGGCGTCTCACCCTGGGCGGCCATGTTTATCGGCGCGGCAGTCACCGGTGGCTTCGCCTACAGCATCGGGATAGCAGTGCTCCGGCTCAGAGGGAACTACCTGGCCATGGCTACGCTGGCCCTGGGTATCATAATGAACATCGTCTTCACTGAGGCTGCTAGCTTCACCGGGGGACAGGACGGCATCACAGGGGTGCCCTACCTCTCGGTGGGGGGCCTCGTTTTCGATACCGACCGCGGGTACTACTACCTGGTGTGGGCCTTCTGTCTCGCCGCGCTGTTGGTCTCTCGGAATATCGTAAGCTCGCGTACTGGCCGGGCTTTGCGTGCGATACGTGACAGTGAGTCGGCGGCGGAGTCCATCGGCATCAATGTGCTGCAACTCAAGGCCAAGGTCTTTGCCCTGAGCGCAGTCTATGCCTCGCTGGCGGGCAGTCTGCTGGCCCACTATTGGGCTGCCGTGGGCCCCAAGCCCTTCGACTTCCTGTTCTCTATCAAGGTGGTGGTGATGGCGGTGGTCGGTGGTCTGGCCAGCGTGTGGGGTGCCATCTTCGGCACGGCTACGGTCAAGATCCTGGGAGACTGGCTCCACGAGTTCGGTGAGTACCAGGTGATTGCCTTTGGACTCATGCTCATGATAGTAATAGTATTCATGCCGCGTGGCCTGTGGGTGCACCTCCGCAGCCGGGTCCTCCAATGGCAACGCAGGTCCACCAGGAGAGCCGAGAGTTGAGTGAGCCGATCCTGGAAGTAAGGGGCCTGACGAAGGCCTTCGGTGGACTGGTCGCGTTGGACAAGGTTGACCTGGCCATCAGGCCGGGACTGATAACCGCCGTGATAGGCCCCAATGGCGCGGGCAAGACGACGCTGTTCAACATCATCACCGGCGTCTATAAGCCGACCGAAGGCGAAGTGACATTCCAGGGCAGGTCCATGAACGGAATGTCAACGCCGGAGAGGGTGCGCCTGGGCATTGGCCGTACCTTCCAGAATGTCCTGCTTTTCAAGGAGATGACGGTGCTGGAGAATATCATGGCTGGCCGCCACGGCAAAAGCCATGTCGGTTTCGTTGATGCCGGGCTGAGGCTCCCTAACGCATTGCGCGAGGAGGAGCGAATATCTCTGGAGGCTATTCGGTTGCTTAACCTGGTGGAACAGGGGATGCACGCGGATAAGCTGGCCTCTGATATCCCATTGGGGCAACAGAAGCTGGTGGCCATCGGCAGGGCGCTGGCCACTGAGCCCAAGCTCCTGCTCCTGGATGAGCCCGGTGCCGGGTTGAACGCAATCGAAAAAAGGGGATTGAGTGACCTCATGAAGCGCATCAGGGACATGGGGGTCGCGGTGGTGCTGGTGGAACACGATATGGACCTGGTAATGCGCACGGCCGACTGGGTCATCGTCCTGGACTGTGGGCGTAAGATAGCTGAAGGCACAGCCTTCGAGGTGCAGCGCGACAAGAGGGTGATTGCTGCCTATCTGGGCGAGGATGCGGAACAACGTTATGCTGCGGGTTGAAAAGGTCTCGGCCCATTACGGACATGCGGCAGCGCTGAGGGGGGTGTCCCTGAGCGTGAACACCAACGAGGTCGTGACCGTAATCGGGTCCAACGGCAGCGGCAAGACCACCCTGCTGAATGCCATCTCGGGGGTGTTGCCGGTGTCTGATGGTGCCGTGTGGCTTGGCGACATCAAGCTTACCGGTCTGCCTGCGCACATGTCTGTCAGGTTGGGTTTGGGCTATGTCCCCGAGGGGCGAGCCCTTTTCGGTCCTATGTCGGTGCTGGACAATCTGGTGCTCGGTGCCTACAGCGACCCGCATCTTAGAGGCTGGCGGTCGTTGGGAGACGTGAAGTGGTGCCTGCGCCATGATTCCGTGAACCGGAACCTGGAATATGTCTTTTCGCTGTTCCCTATATTGAAAGAGAGGCAGCGTCAGCAGGCGAACAACCTCAGCGGCGGAGAGCAGCAGATGCTGGCCATAGGAAGGGCGCTGATGTCGTCTCCCAGGGTACTTGTGTTGGATGAGCCCTCCCTCGGCCTGGCTCCGACCGTGGTCAAGGAGATGCTGCAATTGCTGGTCAAGCTCAAGGGAGACGGCCTGGCCATCTTACTTGTGGAGCAGGATGCCATGGCGAGCCTGAGGATCTCCGACAGAGGCTATGTGATGAACAGGGGCCGCATCACTATCGAAGGGTCGGCCAAGGCCCTGTTGTGCGATGACCGGGTGAGACAGGCCTACCTGGGTAAGGCAGTAACCTGAGCCTGCAGGCTCAGGTGTTCCAAATGAGGAGCGTAGCAAGGCATTGAGACAGCTGCTATCGGGCAATGAGGCGATCGCCCTGGGTGCTTACCACGCAGGGGTGGCTGTGGCCACTGCTTACCCGGGGACGCCGAGCACGGAGATACTGCAAAGCCTGGCGGGTCGGGAGGGGGTGTACACCGAGTGGTCAACCAATGAGAAGGTGGCTCTCGAGGTGGGGATGGGGGCGGCCTACGGTGGGGTGAGGACGCTGGTGGTGATGAAGCACGTGGGGTTGAATGTGGCCGCCGACCCGTTCTTTGCCGCCTCGACCACAGGCATCAGTGGCGGCCTGGTAGTGGTCTCCGCAGATGACCCGGGTGAACATAGCTCTCAGGGCGAGCAGGACAATAGACACTATGCCAAGTTTGCCAAGGTTCCCATGCTTGAGCCCAGCGATAGCCAGGAGGCCTACGATGTCATGAGCTGGGCCTTTCGGATCAGTGAGGACTTCGACACACCGGTGCTGGTTCGTACTACCACCCGCATATCTCACTGCAAGGGCGTGGTGGGGGTGAATGGAGAGCGCCCGTCTGAGTTGAGACAACCGCAGTTCCTCCGCTCCCCAAGCAAGTACGTCATGGTGCCGACCAATGCACGCGTGAGACGTTATGCGATGGAGGAGCGCATGGTGCGGTTGCGGGCCTATGTGGAGGACTTCCCGCTCAACGAGATGCTGCTGCGCGACCGCGGGCTGGGAGTGATATCCAGTGGCGTAGCATACCAGTATGCCAGGGAGGTCTTCAGGGATGCCTCTTTCCTCAAGCTGGTGACCACCTACCCCGTTCCGGAAAGGCTGGTGCGTCGCTTCGCCAGCGAGGCGGAAAGGTTAATCGTGGTTGAGGAGCTGGACCCCTTCCTCGAGCAGGAGGTGCTGTGCCTCGGCATCCCAGCCACAGGCAAGGAGTTCTTACCCTTGATCGGGGAATTTAGTACCGAGATAGTGGAGCGCGGCGCGGCCAAAGCAGGCCTGCTACAGGCATCCGCCGCGCCAGACTCGGCACCGGCAAAGCTGCCTTTGCGGCCGCCACTGCTCTGTGCCGGCTGTCCACATGTGGCCACTGAGTTTGCCCTGAGGAGGCTGGGCTTCTACAGGCCGGTCTCCACCGGCGAGGTGCCGCCGGAACGGAAGCCCTTGGAGCAACTGAGGCAGGGTGGGATCATAGCTACCAGCGACATCGGTTGCTACACGCTGGGCGTCTATGCCCCGCTCTTTGCCCTGGATACCTGTGCCTGCATGGGGGCCAGCATTGGTCAGGCTCTGGGCCTGGAAAAGGCGGGAGTGCCGAACAAGGTAGTGGCCGTGATCGGGGACTCCACCTTCATGCACTCGGGCATAACCCCCTTGGTGGACGTGGTGTATAATCGGGGCAATACCACGGTGATAATCCTGGACAACGAGACCACGGCGATGACTGGTCATCAGGGCCACCCCGGCACCGGCGTTTTGGCCGATGGGAGCAAGGGACGCGTGGTGAAGCTGGAAGACCTGGTGCGTGGACTCGGAGTCAGGGATGTGAACGTGGTGAACGCCTTCGACCTGGAGGCACTGGAGTCCACCCTCAGGCGGTGCGTGGAGACCGATGAGCCTTCGGTGATAATAGCCCGCGGCCCCTGTCCTCTGTATGTCAAGCCCTCGGGGCCACCTTTCCAGGTGGACGCCAGCAAGTGCGATAGCTGCTATGCCTGTCTGCGTGTCGGCTGTCCTGCAATCTCCCTGTTGGGGGACAAGCCTTGCATCGAGGCCAATGTGTGCGTGGGGAGCAGTTGCACCCTCTGTCCCCAGGTCTGCCCGCGTGAGGCCATCTCGCAGGTGAGAGATGAGGGACGTTAACGTGCTCTTGGTTGGTGTTGGTGGCCAGGGAGTAGTTCTGGCCAGCGATGCTATGGCCGAGGTCGGTATGCTCAACGGGTATGATGTGAAGAAGAGCGATTCCCTCGGTATGGCGCAGCGGGGTGGGAGCGTGGTGAGCCATGTGCGCTGGGGACGACGTGTCTTCTCCCCCATGGTCAAGAGGGGAGAGGCGGACTTCCTGCTGGCGTTTGAGCAGCTAGAGGGGGCGCGCTGGGCACCATATTTGAGAGACGGTGGTGTGGCAGTCGTTGCCGATGTGGTGGTGGTTCCCGTGTCGGTCATCGGCAGCACCACACCCTATCCGACCTGGGACGAGATTGAGCGTACCCTGTGCCGATACACCGACCAGGTGTACCGGCTGCCGGCAATGAAGATTGGCCTTGAACTGGGCAACCCCAGAGCGCTGAACATGGTGATGCTTGGCTTCCTCTCCGCGTTCCTGGAGCTGGAGGCGGAGGCCTGGACGGGGAACATCCGTCGCCACTTGCCACCGAAGTTCGTAGAGTCCAGCCTGGCTGCCTTTGACAGGGGTGCGGCCGAAGCCCTGGCAATGAAAAAAGAAAAGGGGGTGCAGCGATGATACGTCACCCTGAGCTGGAAACGATGCCGCGGAAGGAACTGGAGAAGTTGCAGCTTTCGCGTCTGCAGGCCAAGGTGAAGGAGGTGTACGAGAAGGTTCCCTTCTACCGGAGGGCGTTCAAGGAGCGCGGAGTGACACCCGACAGTATCCGGAAGCTGTCTGACTTGAGCAAGCTGCCCTTCACTACCAAGCTGGACTTCCGTGACAACTATCCCTATGGCCTGATGGCGGTCCCTCTGGAGCAGGTGGTGCGCATACATTCCTCCAGTGGCACCACCGGCAAGCCGGTAGTGGCACCATATACCAGGGGCGATATTGACATGTGGTCTGGGGTGATGGCGCGGACTCTGGCTTCAGCGGGGACTACTAAGGACGATGTGCTACAGAACGCCTATGGCTATGGCCTTTTTACCGGGGGTCTGGGGTTCCACTACGGTGCTGAACTTCTTGGTGCCACGGTGGTCCCCTCTGCTGCGGGCAATACCAAGAGACAGCTCCTCCTGATGCAGGACCTGGGCACCACCGTTCTCACCTGCACCCCTTCCTATGCGCTCATCATCGCTGAGGTGGCCGAGGAGATGGGAGTTGACATCAGGGAGACCAAGCTCCGCCTGGGCGTTCACGGTGCTGAGCCCTGGTCGGAGCAGATGAGGAAGGACATTGAGCAGAGGCTGGGCATCTCCGCCATCAACGTCTACGGCCTGACGGAGGTGGTCGGCCCGGGCGTGTCCGTGGAGTGTGAGCATAAGTGTGGTATGCACGTCTGGGAAGACCATTTTCTGGTGGAGGTTATTGACCCGGCGACTGGCGAGCAGTTGCCCTATGGCTCTCAGGGAGAGCTGGTGATAACGAC